>JBFELD010000044.1:0-10020 GCA_041552375.1 Kiloniellaceae bacterium
GGCGCGTTTCTTCTTGGGCAGGCCAGGACAGGTGGAGGTCGAGTGATGTCGGATTCAAGATGGGCTCTTGACCAGGTCTCTCGCAGGCATGTGCTCCTGGCTGGAGGCACCGCTGCGCTGGGGCTGATGGCGGGCTGCCAATTGCCGGGAAGTGGGGCGCTCCCACGGCGCGTCCGGCTCGCGCCGGCCGAGGACTTCCCCGCCAATCTGCCGAGCGTCGCCTGGACCCTTCTCATCCAGGAACCGGATGCGACACTGGCGCTCAATACCGCCAAGATCACCTATATCGGCCTCAATGGCGACATCAGCTATCTGTCCACCGGTGAGTGGTCGAGCCGGGCGCCGGAGATGGTGATGGAGCTTCTGGTCGAGTCGTTCAAGAACTCCGGAAAGATGCTCTCCGTCGGAGATCGTCGAGCGCGCATTCGCCCCGACTACGAGCTCGAGACCAGGCTCGACGATTTTCAGGTCGAGGAGATAACGGGCGGTGGCGGCCTGGTGCGGGTCGAGTTGGGCGGCAGTCTTGTCGAAAAGCCGCGGCGCAACGTGCTCTCCTCCTTCGCCTTCGATGCCGAGACCAAGGTTGATCCTCTCACGCTCGACAACATCATTGCCGGCTTTGATGAAGCGCTGAAGGATGTGATGGAACAGACCGTCGAGTGGACCCTGCGCACCGGGGCGGGTTGATAGCCGCCTTTGGTGACCGCGCGATGGAGCTTCATAAAGGCGGCAATCTTAAGCCCCGGCGCCAAACGTGACCTCGACCGCCGCTCAATTTCTGAAAGCCCTGAAATATCGCCCGATGTCGAGGAACAGATCGCCATCTCCAAACCCCCCGGCCTTGGTCACCACCCAAAGTCGGCGGCCCATCAGCTCAGCGAGGCCAATCACGACACCAGGCCGCAGTTCGCCCTTCACGATTATGGCCATTTTCCCAAGCCGCCTAAGAACGGCCAACGCGGTATCCCCTCCGGTTACGACCAGCGCCGATAGCGGAACTCTCGCGGCAAGCCTGGCAACGCTGTCGGCCAGGGCGGGCGACGCACCCGCCTTGTCGAGATGATCGCTCGCTCCATCCGCTCTCGGGCGGATTACCACGACATTCGTCTCCCGCGCCGGACCAGCAAGCATGTCCAAGTCGGGGCCCTCAACGGCTTGTCCCGCTTTGACCTCGAGAACGACCGCCTCCGGATGAGACGCGATCAGACGGTCGGCCTGCCCCGCGCTTTCCGGCCTTCGTGAACCGATGACATAGGCCAGGACACCGGCGTCGCCGCCCAGCCGGATGGGTGACGGGAACGCCGGGCCAAAAGTCAACGCCGCCAGGGCCTCGGCCAGTCCGGCCGAGCCTACGGCAAGAGTATCTGCACTGCTCTCCATCACTTGGCGGGCTAGTGCGGCAAGGTCGCTGTGCGTCTGGCAGTCGGCAACGAGAACAGGGTGTGGAGCGTTCCCCACCAACAGCACCTCGCCACCTCCGACGTTTGTGCGAACCTGGAGGCTCGCATCGGCCTGTCGCATTAGATCGGGAACCGAGGCTAGCGGCGGGCATTCGTGGTGATCACAGCCAATCGGCGTATCCTTCAGCAACATGCCGTGGACGAAGACGCGCCCATCCTTCACGGTGCGCCCCTGGGCCGGAAAGGCAGGCGTGAGGATGGCCTGGGATCGGCCACTTGCGGAGAGGGCTGCAACGGTTTCATTCGCCACGTGGCCGCGCATGGTGGAATCGATTTTCTTGAACAGAATTCGGGGCTTCAGGCGTGCAAGCAAGCGCACGACACGATCGACCTGCGCACCTGCCTGGCCGGGTGTATCGTGGCGAGTATCGGTATTGACCGATAAGACGTCTGCAGGATCGGCAGGCGTTTCCAATTCATCGGACAGTCCTTGCGGGTCAGCGATGACCCGCGTCATCAGCCCTCTGCCGGCGAAGGGCGCTGCCGCATCCATGGCGCCCGTCAAATCATCCGCTATGATGGCGACCTGGACAGGGTCTCGTTTCATGACCTTCGCATAGTCTTATTGTCCGAGTTGCCGGGTGCCGGCCCATCGGCTTCGATATTCTCCGCTCTTCCTAGCGTCGCACAATCTGCATTCTAATTTTACCGAGAATTTGCCAATCTTCAGTAGTGCTGACGGCATAAGCGGCCGAATTCGGAGAGGGCCACCTCAATCAGAAGAGTGCCCGCGTGGATCAATCCGGCTTGCCGGTTCCGTCACAGGGCTGCGCGGGCTCAAAGGACGCAGAAAATCGGGAACATCGTCATCATCGGCAACTCGCCTTTCCGGCCAGCCGGCGGCGGCATCTTGGCGGGACACGTGCTGCGTTTGCTGCGATCGGCCGGCCATTCCGTTAGAGCCATCTATCCGATTTATAAGGATAAGCCAGAGTGGCGGGAGCAGTTCAGCCAGGTATACCCGCATGTCCAGGCATTTTGGTATGAGATGCCGCGTTTGGTCGACGTGTTCGCCGGCTTCGCCGCCGAAGACCTCGCTCTGCAGGCTCGGGGTATCGAGCTTGGTCTAAGGCACTTTCTCACCGACCAACCTCCCGAACTCATCTACCTGCACAAGGAATCTTCGATATGGGGCATTACCCCACTGCTCGTCGAGCAAGGTCTACCCTTTCTTGCGACGTTGCACGGCAACCTCCTGGCGATGTTGAACGGTGCGACGGATAACACCCAGGCAGAGAGATGGCTGAGCGCCTACCGGCAAGCCGACCTGGTCACGTGCTGTGCCGAGCACATGGCCGTGCGTGTGCGAGCGGCTGGCCTGACCAATATCACGACCGTGCGGAATGGCGTCGATACCGAGCAATTCCGGCCGCAACCACGGCCACGAAAGCTCGCCACAGACCTCGGCATCGCCCCCGATGACATCGTCGTGCTGCACGCTTCCGACCTGAAGTCGATAAAACGAGCGCAAGATATCGTTCGCGGTTTCGCCGTAGCGTTGCGTCACGATCCAAGATTGCGCCTATTGATCGTCGGCGCCAGCTACATGCGGATGTCGCGTGATACGCTGAAGGCGGAAGCGCAGCGTCTCGGGGTGGCCGAGAGGATGCAAATCGTTGGCTGGGCCGAGCGTCAGACAATGCCACACTATTACGCGTTGGCCGACATGACGGTGCAAGCTTCGGCATCGGAAGGCCTATCGCTAACCTGCTTGGAGAGCATGGCCTGCGGACGCACCCTGATCGCAAGCGATATTCCTGCGGCACGCGAGTTGATCCGTAACGGTGTCGACGGCTTGCTGTTCCCGCTGGGCGATGTGGCCGCGCTGGGGCGCGCTATTGGTGCCGCTGCGAGCGATCCTTCGCTGCGGGCACGACTTGGCGCGGCCGCGCGCGAACGTATTGCCGCACATTTTTCGCTGGACCAAATGGACGAGCGGCTTCTCACGGTCATCAGCGGCTTACTGGAGTGATGGCGGCGGCCGCGACGACCGGCCCTCTAACACATAAAATCCACTGCCCACCGGGACGAAGCGCGTGAGGTCGAACCCGGCGGCCTCGAAAAGCCGCGAGAACTCCTCGCTCGTGCGAATGCGCCCCCCCTCCAAGACCAGGAAGAAGAGGTCGAGGAAGGCAACAGCGCGATGAGTAGGGTCATCGGAAGGTGGCAAGACCCGATCGACGACGATGATCGTGCCTTGATCTCCCATCGCCGCTCCGCAATTTCGCAGGATCAAGGAGGCGTGGTCGTCATCCCAATCAGTCAGGAGATTGCAGAGCATCGCCACATCGGCCCCGCGCGGCACGGATACCAGGAAGTCCGCCGGCTCCAGCCGGCACCGATCCCGGACCCCTTGCGCCACCAACACGGCATCGGCGTGGGACAGCACGGACGCCTGATCGACAAGAATACCTTCGAGATGGGAATGCGTTTTCAACAGCTCGGCGATGAAGGCGCCGTGCCCTCCGCCGATATCGGCCACCACCTTGGCGCCGGCGAAGTCCACTGTCTTCAACACACCGGAGATCCAGCCTCGGGAAACCGCCGCCAGAGCAGCGTTGAATCGTTCGGCCGCCTCCGGTTTGCCGTCGAGATACGCATAAAATCCTTGGCCGAAGACCAGATCGAACGCGGGTTTTCCCGTGCGCAGTGTGTAGGGCAGTTCGCACCAGGCCCTATAGTTCTCGACGCCAATCCTCGCGGCGTCTCGCAGCCCTTCCGCCAAGGGACCCCGCGACACTCGGCCTTCGCCATCCACGTCTACCAGGCCAAGCGCCGCCAAAGCGCGGATGAAGCGTGCGAGAGTGGGGGCGTGGGTTTCCGTCGCCTCGGCCAGCTCCGAAACGCGCTTGGGTGCGTCCTGCAAGTGATCCAACAGCCCGATCTCTTCGGCTGCCAAGAGAGCCCGAGCCACCTGATACCCCGTGACCAGTTGGCGGATCGTATCCGTATCCCTGGCCGTGCCGCTCTCGCTTGTCATTCTCGTCACCGTGATGTGCAACCGGCGTCGAACGGAACCATCGCTGGCGAAACATAAAGGGGAGCTTACATCTGTTATAGCCACATCGGGATATTACACCAAACCAATAGCGGTCTTTCCCGGTGGATCGTGATTGCGGCGTGGATTCCGTGTCCAGGCTCCGCTAGTCTGCCCCTGGGGGAGGGCATCAATGGAGCGGCGTCTGGCCGCGATACTAGCGGCCGATATGGTCGGATACAGCAGGCTCATGGCTGCTGACGAAGCAGGTACGATCGCCAGGCAAAAGACACATCGCACCGCGTTGATAGACCCTAAGGTCGCTCAGTATGGCGGGCGCATCGTGAAAACCACGGGCGACGGCATGCTGGTGGAATTTTCGAGTGTCGTCGACGCCGTCCAGTGTGGCGTCGAAATACAGCGCGCGATGGCCGAACGCGAAGCGAAGGTGCCCGCCGCAAAACGCATCAGACACCGCGTCGGCATCAACCTTGGCGATATCATCATAGACGACGATGACATTCTCGGGGATGGCGTCAACCTGGCCGCTCGGTTGGAGGGACTTTCGGAACCCGAAGGCGTTTGTATATCAGACGTTGTCTACCAGAACGTCGTCGGAAAGTTGGACTTGACCTTCAACGATCTGGGCGAGCAGGCGCTCAAGAACATGGCTCGTAAGGTCCGGGCGTGGAGTTGGACGGACAGTCCAAACCGCGGCGCCGGGACGTCGGAGCCGATGTCCGCCACCTTCCCCTTGCCGGACAAGCCCTCGATCGCGGTCCTGCCTTTCACCAACATGTCGGGCGACGCGAGCCAAGAGTACTTCTCCGATGGTATTACCGAGGACATCATCACCGAGCTCTCGCGGTCCCGAAACCTCTTCGTCATCGCGCGCAACTCTTCCTTCCAATACAAGGGCCAATCGCCCAGGGTTCAGGAAATCGGTCGTGAGCTTGGCGTCCAGTACGTCGTGGAGGGCAGCGTCCGCAAGGCCGGCAACCGGATCCGCATCACGGTTCAGGTCGTCGAGGCGGAGAGCGGCAACCACATATGGGCCGAGCGCTATGACCGTGATCTTGACGACATTTTCTCGCTTCAGGACGAGATGACGCAGACCATCGTCGGCGCCGTGGAACCTGAGCTGAGCGCAGCGGAACGCGAACGGGCCGTGCGCAAGCCTCCCGAAAGTCTGGATGCTTGGGAAACCTATCAGCGAGGACTATGGCACCTGTTGAATTTCACGAAAGACGACAACGCCAAGGCCCAAATCCAACTGCGGCGAGCGCAGTCGCTGGACCCGCGTTTTGCGACCGCCTACGCTTACGAGGCGTACTCCCATTACCTGGACGTGATGCTCGGCTTCGCGCAAGCACCGGAAGATAGTCTCGAGGTGGCCTTGGAGGCTGCAAAGAAAGCACTCGCCTTGGACGACAAGGATCCAGTGGCTTACTTCGCGGCGGGTCGTGTTTACATGATGCTCGGGAAGCATGACGCATCAGTGGCCGAGCTTCAGGCGGCGGTCGGCCTAAATCCCAGCTTTGCCCTTGCGCATCACGGACTCGGTTGCGCGCTGATGCTCTCGGGTCGGCTGCAAGAGGCCGCCGATGAGCTGGACAAAGCCATCCGCCTCAGCCCGCGTGATCCCGTGCTATGGGGAATGATGTGCTTTCATTCCCTGAATTGCATCCTGATGCATGACTACCAAGCGGCTGTCGGGTGGGCGGAAAGGGTGATCCACGAACCACGATCGGCCGGTGGGGGTTACTGGCCCTACGCCGTGCTCTCATCGGCGCTCGGCAATCTCGGGAAAATCAAAGAGGCACGCAGCGCGCTTGATGAGGCGTTGCTGCGAAAACCCGACCTATCATTGGCCTACTTGGAAAAGACCTTGCCGACAAAAGGCCGAGGCAGCCTCGCCCCCTATCTCGACGGCCTGCGCAAAGCGGGTCTATCGGCATGATGCGCAGGGTCTCGAACCGGCCGTAAGAGGTAGCGGCGCGACGGGATGATGGACGGCGCCAAGCGTCGTCGAGGGCCCGGTCGAAGAGGCCGCGCAGACTTGCCGCTGAACGCGTCGGCCTAGAAGCGCACGTCCACGCGTGGCGGTTTGTCATCTTTCAAGCTGTAGGAAATCCGGCACTGACCAACGCGTTCGGCGCTAATTCCCGCACTTTCGATCAAGTAGCGACGGGTCGCGCTGGTTCGCTCGATTGCTATACCCAGCAAGCGCTCCGCCTGCGCTTCGGAGAGGATCACTTCTTCGGCCGCAATGTGTTTGTCGATCGTGGAGATCCAGGCTTCCGGCTGCTGCTCCTCGCCTGTCTGTCTCTCCTCGTCGGATGCTTCCTCTTGTTCGGAATCGCCCTGCGCGGCGATGAAGTCGGCCTTGGTGGCCTTGCCACACACCTTTATCGAGAGCTTGGGCTTTTCGTCCAAGAGTTTAGCGATTTTCTCGCTCAGGCCCCGCCCGACATCGTCCAGCTCGCTCGCGCCGGCAGAGAACACGATGGGGTCCAAGCGAACGCCACCCGTTTTGGTCACGAAATCGAAGCTTGGAAAGAAGGCCGTCAGCACGCCCTTAAGCGCAGCCACGATGACGGGCCGATAATCGATCTTCGGGGCGTCGACCTTGCCGCCGATGGGAAACTCGAGGGCTATCTTGCCCTCGTTGTCCTCCAGCAAGCCGACTGCAAGCTCGATCGGTACACCGTAATCCGACTGAAATTTCTCCGAGCTCTCGTCGGTCGCGGAGGATAAATCCAACTCGGAGATGAGGACGTCCACCTTTCCTTTCAGATCACTCGCGTCGGTCAACGCCGCGAGATTGCTGGTCAGCTGGCCGGTCTCAATATTCATGCCTGTGAACTTGGCGATGTAGGGTGAGAAATCAGGGAGCGTGACATCCTTCACTTGGCCAACCATATCCAGGCCGATGGGGTCTTTTAGTGGCGCCATCGAACCCGACAGCGAAATCTCGCTGAGCTCATTGAGTTCCGCCTGAAAGTCTATCGTCGTGTTTTCCGAAGGGGCTTCGGTATCGAAGTTCTCCACCGTGGCCTTCTTTATCGCGGTGACGAAGCGCGCGATGGGCTCGACCGACGTATCGGTGAACTGGATCTTGGAGCCTTCACCAATGGCCAGTCGCCCGGCGCGCAGCTTGGGAAGCGCGGCTTGGTCTTCCGAGGCCGGCGGTGTCTCGGCATCTTCGACGGATCCATCGTCGGTGAGGAGCGCGATCGTCTGATCCGAGAAGGCGATGGACAAAGCGGAGAGATCCAACTCGTCGACATTGAAACGGCGCGTGTCGTCACTCTCCAGCCCCTTGGCCTCGAGTTGCCCGACGGCCAAGGTAAACAGGGTTTCTTCGGAGGTTTGCGCATTCAGGTTCGCCATGCCCAAGTCGGCGCGACCGCGCCATGCCGGTGTGGCGCCGCTCGAAAATGCAAGCTCTTGCAGATCGACACTCAAGAGATCCAACGCGGCCTTTCCGCCTGGTCGCGTCTCGGAGGCGGCTAGGGACGTGTCGAGGTTTTCCAATGTCGAGTGGCCGGCAAGACCAAGGGACAGCTCGTCTCCTTTCGAGACGATATCGAGCGAGGTAAGTTCCGCCTTCAACCCACCGAGCGCGAGGTCAAGGGGCGTGGCGTCGACCATGACCTCGCTCTGAACTCCGGCGAGATTCGTCGCGAGATCCCCCTTCACGGCAAGGGCTTCGTTGCGCGTATCGACGGTGAGGTTTCCGACCGCCGCCTGCCAGGAACTGATGCTCGCTTTGCCGGGCCCGAATTCCGCCTCGACAGTCGAGAGATCCGTATCGAACTCGCCCGCCACCAAGGCCCCCTCATCACGCACATCCAAATCCAACCGGGCGATGTCAGTCTTCCAAGAGGCGGTGCCGATGCGAAGATCTTGCTCGCCCCCCACGCCAACACGAGACGCGGCAAGCGAGAGAACCTCAGTGTGCCCAGATAGCTCCACGTTCCGAGCGGTGGTGGTGCTGCCGATCTCCAACGACGGAAGGGCGACGACCATACCGCTCAGCCCAATCTTACCCGTGCCATCGGGGTGCTGCACGGTCGCTTGGAAAGCGTCAACTTTCATATCGATGGGCCCCGCGGCTCTCTGGCCCTCCGGGCCCGAGCGGATCTTGAAGCCCGACGTGTCGGCCGCGAGCGCCCCGAAGGCCAGGTCGAACGCCTCCGCGCCGCCAGCCGCCGTCTTCGACGTGACGAAGTCCTCAAAGGTGGAGCGGACGTCAAAGGAAATCACCGTATCGACCTCGCCGGTTTGGGCATCGATGCGTGGTGCGGCAAGATCGATTTTCTCCACCGCGCTGGTCACAACGGCATCATCATGATCGACGGTCGATCGAGACTGGGTGATCGTGCCGTTGAGCGATCCATCGAACCGCCAACCCTCGTCGACCGTACTGGCACGAACGCCGGGCGCGGACGCGACCAGCGATGCCGTGCTCAGGTCGACCGATGGTTCACCATTTTCGGCTGCAAGAAAGATACTGATCCCATCGATTGTAGTGCTGGGTGTGGCTTCGAACTCGAGATGGCGGGATAGGACTTCGCGGACGATCTCGACCAGGCTCAAGACAATCTGGCTGATCAAGCTGGGCGCGGGTCCATCAGTTTTCGGCGTGGCTGTTGGGGGCCCCGCACCGTCGTCCGCGGTCTCGCGCCGCTCGTTGCGCTGGGCGACGGTGAAGTCTTCGATTGCGAGCGTAATCTTCTCCGCGCTGCCTTTACTGCCGTTGGACGAGCCTACCGCCAACATTTCCAGCGCGCCCTTGATTGTGCCGGCATACTCGAAGCTATCATCGGCGAAGATCGTCGATGTGGTATCGATCTCGATTTCGGCATTCTCGAATTGCACCTGGTCCTTATCCTCGGAGACCACGTCAACGCCGCTGATGGTGATGGTTCCCTCGGTATTTTCCTCAACTCGCCCGTCGGAATGGAAGTACATATCGCGCGTCAAGTCGCTATCCAGGACACCTTCTTGCCGGTCCAATCCGAGCGGACCTGTGAACTTGCTTATCTTTGACAGCGTCGCGTCGCGAAGTCCGCCCTGAAGGCTTAGATGGATCGGGTCGGCGAACGGCAAGATCTTTCCTTCGAACTCCAGTCCGATGTCATTCAGTGCCATCTTGAATTCGAAGGCGCCACCCTCGTTCGGTGCCCAGGAATTCAGATCCTTGAGCACCAACTCATCGATCTCCAGTGCCAAGATGCCACCGGTGTAATCTTGAAGACGCAGATGGCTATTGCGAATCCTAAGCTCGGTCACGCCGGTGGCCCACGTACCACCATCCTCGCCATCGGCGGCCTGCGCGCCCTCGCCGCGCTCCAGGAATTGCGCCGGGCTTATGCCGTTGATGGTGAAGGCGCCTTCCTCGTCTCGCTGAATGAAGACGTCGACCCCCTCGATGACGAAGGTTTCTAACAAGAGATCCTTATTGAAGAGACTGTCGAAATCGTAGACCAAGGCGACCGATTGCATCCGGCCGGGGTCGGAGCCGTTGGACCACAAATCGATCGGGCCGGCCTCGATCGCGCTGTTCCAGAGGTTGAA
>JBFELD010000045.1:0-9990 GCA_041552375.1 Kiloniellaceae bacterium
GGCCGTAGTCCAGCGTCAGACGCAGGGAGCGCGTTCCTTTTTGGAGGATCACGTGATCATCCTCGATGCGCAGAAGCTCCCAGCCTTGTTGCGTCGCTCCCACCGACAGACGCACGGGGCGCGGCTGCTCGCGATGACGAAACACTGCTCGCCGTTCGTGACCTTCGACGATGATACCCGTCAAGGTGAGGGCGAAGCTGTTGCTCTGCGCAAGCTGCGAGGTCTCGGACAGGCTTGGCCGCCTGTCGACCGTGAAGAGCGGGCGCTCGACGATGACGCGGTAGCGATCGATGGGCGCCAATACGGGCTCGGGGGGTGAGGCGGGGGCGAGTTCGGACTGTGAAGAGTTTCCGGGCCCGTCGAGGGGCCGGCTCTGGTCGGTATCCGCGTTGGCAAAACCCTGGCAGGCCAGGGTCGCCAGCCCGGCGACGATCAATCTTGCCGCGAGCCTCATGTCTCAGCCCCAGTCATCAGAGGGTTCAGGTAGCCGTGCAGATCGAAGCGAACGAGAAGATCCCCGCTCTCTTCGCTCACCTCCCGCGAGTGAACCTTCAGCATGATATTCTCGATGAAAACATATGGTTTTTCAGCTTCCAATGTATAGAGGACCTGGAACAGCTCGGCCGTGGTCGCCGACATGACAATTCGCAGTGTCAGCCGTTGCAGGCCGGCTTGCTCAACGGCGGGCAGGGCTTGCACGCTGCGCAGCTCGGCACGGTTCGCCTCGGCAAGGGCGCCCAGTCTTTCCTGTAGATCGGCGGCGGCCGCCGCCTCGGAGGCGCCTCGCAGATAGATCGTATCGATTACTTGGCTTTCCTGAGCCTCTTCGAGTTCTTGCTCGAGCAGACCTCGACCGGCCAGCTCGGTGTTGAATCGGCTCAGCAGGACGCGCTTTTGGTTCAGATCTTGGCTCAGGTCCCGATAGGATTGCATCAGCGGCAGCAGACCGAAATGCAAAGGCAACGCAAGCAAGGCTGCAAGGATTGCGAGAGCTGCGATGCGGGAAAGGGCGCGAGGTGGGGTTTGCACGGCGCTCAGTCCTTGGTTTCCAAGCTCGCGACGATGCGGAAGTGCTCGCGAGATGTCTCATTTTGAATGGTCACCGGCGCATCGAAGCGGACGTTCTCGAGCATCTCGGAATTCTCCAGCAGCTCGATCAGCGACGAGGCGTTGGCGCTGTAGCCGGCAACGCGTAGCTCGGTATCGCTTTGACTCATCTGCACCAGCCAGGTGTCGTCCGGCAGCAGGGATGTGAGTTCGGCCAGGAGCGCGATGACCGGCGTGCGCGAGTGCTTCTCGCTTTGCACGCTGCTTGCCGACGAGCGAAGGTCTTCCAGTTTCTTGCGTGTGCGCACCAACTCGTCGGCATCGCGCCGTACTTCGGTCAGGCGTGCATCGACGGTGGCGAGTGCCTTTTCCCTCGCCGACATCGGTAGCCAGGCCATGAGGCTGATGACGACGAAGCAGGTTGCCACGGCGGCGGTTATACGGGTCAGGCGCTGACGGCGGATCCAATCGATTTGCTGCTTCGGCAAGAGATTGAAACCGGACCGCTGCGACACGCCATCATCGCCGGGCCCGATGTAGGTGACGTCGAGACCGAGTGCCGCCAGCTTGTCCAGCCAGTCGTCCAGCTGCCGGCGCGGCGTCAGCACCAGATCGATACCGATACTATCGCTCTCCGGGTCGCTGTCGTGGGTGTGGAAGTCGAAATAGACTTGATCCTCGCTGAACGGTGTATAGCGGTCCATCTCGTTGCGCAGGACCTCGCACAGGTACTCTCTCGTCGCCTTCGGCAGTTTCAAGTGGATCGAGACGAACTGGTCCTTCGTAAGCTCGATCGCGGCACTCTTTTCCATGCAGCCCGCCCGCTTCAGCGATCGGCGCAACTTGTCGCGCCGTTGGCCGAGGGAGCGGTCCTCTTCGAGAGGCACGGTGGCGATCGGCCGGGCGTTGCCGCCCTCGTGCAAGGTCAGGCTCATCTCGTGATCGCTGAGATGAGCCCGCAATGCCGGAACGGAATGGCCGAACCAGTTGCGCACGATGGCGGGAAGCATGGCGCTCAGCTCGCTCAGCCACCAGTCCATGAAGTTGCGCACGGCTTTCGATAAACGCTTCGTCATCGCTCCCAACGGTCCCGGCCCCGTCTGCGAGGGGCGCGTTCACCATGATCGGCACGAGGGTTGAACTTTTGGTTAACGGAAGGTGTAGAATCCCGAGCTTTGGATGAATGCTAGTTCGCGCCGGTTCGGACCTTGACGACAAGCTCGGGCCAGGCCGTCTGGGCCGGTGGTGAGGGCGCGAACTTCAGGGCTACCATCTGTGGAAGGCGGTCCGTATCCTCCCAGCGCGCGTGCCAAGCCGGCTCTTTTTCCTCCCCCACAACGCCGAAATAGCTGATCCCCATCCGCTCGACGCTGGATAGCAAGGTTCGGGACTGCTCCGACTCGCCGAAGTCCACTCCCTGCCGGGCCGCCTGCAATCCGCGCCAGCGCACCACCATGTCCTGGCCCCCTTCGCCGGCAGGCGATAGCGCGATCTCGAACTGATAGATGCCGGCACGATCGAAGGATGTCAGCCACGCGGCGGAAAAAAGCAACCGGCTCTCCTCGCCGAGGAATGAGGGAAGGGCCTCTTCCGAGCCCTCGTCCTCCGGGATGAGGATGGCGCCGCTCAACAGTTGGCGCACGAAGGACTGCGCTTGATGGACTTCACCGCTGGCCTCCGCCGTTTGCCGGCCGGTCTCCCAGACCCGTGCGCCGAACCGGATGCCGCCGGCCACCGCCACGGCGATCAGGCCAAAGAGCGTGAGGGCCACCAGGATTTCCAGCAGCGTGAAGCCGGCCCGATGATGCTCCCTCCGTCGTGTCATTGGTTCGAAGACCATCTGAGGCTACGCAGCTCGACCCGTCGGCCGCTCGCCGCCGTCACCGTGACGCCGACATCGAAGAGCTGCGCCGATGACGTGTCCTCCGGTGCAGCGTCTTGGCCCTGCGTCGGCATTTCGAGGAAGAAGGGCTCGATCACCACTTCCCAGGTGGCGCCATCTTCGAACTCGCCATCGCTCAGGGATGCGGCCAGTGGCTCGAGTTGTCCCACCGTCTCGAGTTTCGACTGCGCGCGTAGGACCGCCAGCTCGGCCTCCTCGGCGCTGCCCAGGGATCGCAGTCCGGTGGAAAAGGCGCTGAAGACCGTGGCCAAGGTCAGGCTCAGGATCACGAAGGCGATCAAGACCTCGAGCAGCGTGAACCCGCCGGCATCAGTTCGAGTCATTGGTTGGCTGGGCAATGTGCGTGCGTCCGTCGAACCAGTCGACGATAATATCGTAGACCTCGCCATCGTTGTCCAATGTGATGCGCCCGCCGCTCGACGAGCCATCGGGAAAGAAGCGAATGCCCCCGACATCGTTGGAATAGCGTTCCGCCGACGCCGTGGTCAGGGACAGGGCAAGACCGGACGGGCCGGCCAGATCCACGTCCTCGCCGACGGCCCGGTACCAATGATCGGCCGTATCGATGACGAATAGCGTCTCCCGGTTCTCGAACAGCGCCTGGCTGCGTACCTTGTTGAGGTCGCTCATGACCTGGCGGGCGGCCGACTCCGCGGTCAGTGAGGAAAAGAGGGCGCTTCCAATGGTCGGATGCAATGAAACCATGAGCCCGAACAAGACCATGACGACCAGAATCTCGATCAGCGAAAAGCCGTTCGCCATCGTGGGCTTTACCAATTGGTGATGTCCTTATCCTCGTCTTCGCCGCCTTCCCGGCCATCTGCGCCGAGGCTGTAGAGATCGAAAGCGCCATTGCTTCCCGGCTGCCGATAGCCGTAAGGGCTGCCCCAAGGATCGATGATCGCATCGCGCTTGCGCAGGTAGGGTCCGTTCCAGGTCTCGACGTCGGCGGGAGGCTCGATCAAGGCCAGGAGGCCTTCCTGCTCGCTCGGGTAGCGGCCCATGTCGAGGCGGTAGAGGTCGAGTACGGCGGCCAGTTTCTCGAGCTGGATCGTCGCCGCGTCCGTCTTGGCGCCGCCCAGGTACTGCATCACTCGGGGGGCGGCGAAACCGGCGATCAGTCCGAGGATCACCAGCACGACCAGCAACTCGACCAAGGTGAAGCCGTTGCGGCGGCGTTGGCGGCGTTTGCGCCGCTCGGTCACGGCTTGCCGGCTGCGAAACGGGGATGTCATACCATTAGCCTCCTAAAAAGGCAGCTCATAGACCGAAAGGATGGCCGAAAGGATCGATCCGATCACACCGGCGATCAGGATGCCCAGCACGATGGTCACGACGGGCACCAACAGGGAGACGACGCGCCGCAAGGAGCGGCGCAGCTCCTCGTCATAGAGGTCGGCGGTGCGCTCGAGCATATCCTCGAGCCGCCCGCTTTCCTCTCCGACCCTCAGAAGTTGGGTCGCAAGCGATGGAAAAAGGCCGGATTCCTCCAAGGGGTCGGCCAGACCTTGGCCCTCCGAAAGTCGTCGCCGCATCGCCGGAACCGCGCGCCGGAAGATCGTGTTCGACACCGAGCCTTGCGCCATCTCGAGCGCGGCCAAATGGGCGATGCCGTTGTGCGTCAGGGTCGCCAGGGTTCTCAGGAAGCGGGCGGTCTCGAGCTTGGTGATCAGATCTCCGATCAGCGGCAGGCGCAAGAGCATGCCGTCGATCTTGGTCCGCGCCGAGGTATGGCCATGGCCATAACGTATCACCGTGAATAGCCCGAGAGCGCAAGCCAGGATCAACCAGCCGGAGTGCTCGACGATATCGGCGGCGGCGAAAACCGCGCGCGCGGCCACTGGCAGCGCGGTCTGATGATCGCCGAACAGGGGGCGTAGCTCCGGCACGACATAGGTGAAGAGGATCAGGAGCGAGGTGATCGTGAGGCCCAGGACCAGGATCGGATAGGTCATGGCGGCGCTCAACTCGCGCTTGAGCTTTTGGCGGGCCTCAAGCATTTCGGCCAGACGCTCGATGGCCTCATCGAGGCTTCCCCCGGCCTCTCCGGCACGGACCATGCCGGCGTAATAGGGGGGAAAGACGTCCCCTTCATCCTCGATTGCCCGCGCGAAACTGGCACCGGCACGCACCCGTTCCTCAAGGCGCTCGATGAGCTCGCGCGCGGCTGGTTTGCGGGTGATCCCCGCAAGGCGCTGTAGCGCCATGTCGAGCGGCAGACGGGCGGCGAGGAGAAAAGCGAGCTCACGGGTCAAAAGCATCGTGTCGCCCGGCGTGAGCCGGCGTTTCGGAAAGAGACCGGAAAGCTGGGCGCGTTCCGCCACCTTTTCGCGCCGCACGACCTCGGCGCTGAGTGTAATGGCGCCGCGATCGCGTAGCCTTTCGATGACGCCCCGGCGGTCGTCGGAGAAGAGCTGCCCTTCGATGATGTCGCCGTCGGGGCTCAGGGCCTTGTATTGGAAATTCGGCATAATCGACTCAATCGCTCGAGGTGACTCGAAATACCTCTTCGAGGGTGGTGAGGCCCGCCAGGGCCTTGCGCAGTCCGTCCTCGTACATCGGCCGCATGCCTTCGGCGACGGCCTGACGTTGGATCTGCCGCGCCTCGGTGCGCTTGATGATCATGGAGCGAACGCTTTCGCTGACGTCCAGCACTTCCATCAGGCTCAATCGACCGCGATAGCCGGTGCCGCCACATTGATCGCAACCGTTCGCCGCATAGAGCCGCAGGCGTTCGCGGGGGAGGAACCGGGTCAGGTCGAGCTGCTCGACCACCTCTTGCGGCACGGGCCGCTCGGCCCGGCAAGCTATGCACAGCCGCCTGACCAGCCGTTGGGCGGCAATGCCGCCTAGCGTGGAGGAGAGAAGAAAGTCCTCGACCCCCATGTCCAAAAGCCGCGTGATGCCGCTGGCCGCGTCGTTGGTGTGCAGGGTGGAGAGCACGAGATGACCGGTCAAAGCGGCATGGACGGCGATCTTGGCGGTCTCGGCGTCGCGGATCTCACCGACCAGGATGATATCCGGGTCCTGCCGCAGAAAGGATCGCAGGACGTTCGAGAACCCCAGTCCGATCGCTGGTTTGATCTGGACCTGGTTGATCCCGTCGAATTGGTACTCGACCGGATCCTCGACGGTGCAGATCTTCTTCTCGGGGCTCATCAGGCGCGACAGGACGGCATAGAGACTGGTCGTCTTGCCGCTGCCGGTCGGGCCCGTGACCAGGAACATGCCATTCGGCATGGTGAGGATCTTCTCCAGGGTTTGGCCCGTCTTGCCGAAAATTCCCAGCTCTTCGAAGTCGAAACTCACGCTGTCACGGTCGAGAATTCTCAGGACGACGCCCTCGCCGTGGATGGTCGGTATGGTCGAAACCCTGAGGTCGATGGTCTTGCCGCGCACCGATATTTGAAAGCGCCCGTCCTGGGGCAGGCGGCGTTCGGCAATGTTCAGGTTGGCCATGATCTTGAGGCGCGAGACGATGGCGGCGAAGAGCTGATGGTGCGGCGGGTCGATGTACTCCAGAATGCCGTCGATGCGCAGACGCACGCACACCCGGCTTTCGAACCGCTCGACGTGTATATCCGAGGCGCGGCGGTCGACGGCCAAACCCACCAGCCGATTGACCCAACGTATGACCGGCGCCTCGCTGGCCAAGTCCTTGAGCCGCTCTACATCGGTTTCGATGACCTCGTCATTGGCCAGCAGGGCATCGTCCGCCGAAGACTGCGCGTGGGGTCCGGCGCTCTCGTATAAGCGCTCGATCGCGCTCTCGATGGCGCTCGGCTCGGCGATGACCCGCTCGATCTGCTTGCCCGTGATCAGGCGCAGCGAATCGACCAGGTAATGGTTGAAGGGATCAGCGACGGCGACCCGCAACCGGTCTTCGGTCTCCTCGAGCGGCAAGGCCTGCGCCGACTTGAGAAACCGCGGGCTGATCTTACCTTGCAGGGGAGGGTCGTCGGGAAAATCGCTTTCGGTGATCACCTCGACACCGAACTCGTTGCTCAGGGCGGCGGCGACGTCGCGCTCGGAGACAAGGCCTAGCTTGGTGATGATGGTGGCGAAGCGCTGGTCGCTGCCCATGCGCAGGCGGCGCACTCTTTGCAGATCGGTATCGTCGAGCTTGCCCTGTTTGACCAAGGCTGTCTCGACACGTTCGTCCCAGTCGGTTTCGTACGATTTGGCGGAGAGCATCCATTCACACCTTAGGGCCCGCCCATGCGGGGGAGGCCTTCACCAGGGGTGAGTTTGCTCGGGCCGCCGTTAAGAATCCGTTTACGACGTTTTCGAAGGACGAGAGGGGCGCCGATTCAGGTCAGCGGCGGCAGGAGGACGATGGTTCCATGGAGCCATTGAAACCAGATTGCAACGGCTAGCAGGGCTCCGAAAGGGACCGGCCTCGCCATGTCCGAGGCGCTGCGCAGCTTGCCCGACACCAGGACCAGGACCAGTCCGACGAGCGCGGCCAACAGCACCGAGGACGCCAGGGCTTCCCAGGATAGCCACGCGCCACCCGCCGCCAGAAGCTTGGCATCGCCCCAGCCAATGCCTTCACGCCCGCGCACCGCTCGATAGGCGAGCGCGACAAGGGCGACGAAGGCGAAGCCGAGGACAGCGCCGAGCAAATGCGCCGGCAAGCGCGCCGGCTCCAGCAGCCACGCGACGGCAAGACCGGCCACGATCAGGGGTAGGGTTAGTTCGTCGGGCAACAATAAGTGCCTGATATCGATGATCGCAAGCGCGAGAAGGGTCCAGCCCAAGCCGCAGCTGATCCACGCAAGCCAGCCGGGAACCACAAGGACGCTCCACAGAGCAATCCCGGTCGCGGCCAATTCGACCAGGAGATACAACCTTGGGATCGATGCGCCACAGGACCGGCAGCGCCCCCCGGCCAGGAAGGAGCCGATGATCGGTACGATCTCCGGTAGTCCAAGCGCCGCACCGCAGGAGTCGCAGCGCGATCGTCCCCAGATCACGCTCCGGCCTTGTGGAAGCCGGCAGATCAAGACCCCCAGGAAGCTCCCGACGAAGGGCGCGGCGATGATGGCCAGCACGGGCTCGAGACTGAGAAAATCGTTCATTTCTCGCAGAAACCTGGCCTCATGTTTCCAACAACAGTGCCTGTGATGGTCCCAAATCGCGCCCGGAGCAAGCTTAATTGCCGCGCGGGGCGAGGGACGCACTTTACGCCCCACTTCACCCTCTGTTAGTGTGCGTCATACCGCCGGGCATGTTAAGACGCCGTTCGGGATGGCTCCATGAAACGCACCCATAGGGGGAACCGGGGACTGGCCCTTGTCTCGGTTCTCTGGGTATCGGTTCTCCTGGCTCTCATCGCGGCGAGCTTCACCAAAGTATCGGTCACCGAGGTCAACCGTGTTCGGAATATCACCGAAAGCGCGAAGGCCGAAGCGCTGGCCGAGGCCGGCGTGGAGTGGGCCCTGGCGATGCTGGTGACCGGTGACGCGGATAGCCGTCCCCGCACCGACGGCTCGGTTTATCGCTGGTCCTTCGGCGAGGGACGAATACTCATCTCCGTTGTCGACGAGGCGGGAAAACTGGACTTGAACGAGGCGTCGGATGAGCTGCTCACACGGCTCTTCGCTGCTGCAGGTGCAAGTGCGCCGGAAAGCCTCTCCTTGGCGGCGGCGGTGCTCGACTATCGCGACGCGGACGACACGCGGCGCCCCAACGGGGCGGAAGCGGAAGACTACGCCACGGCTGGCCTCGCGGGCTTGCCCAAAAACGGGCCTTTCGATGTCATCGAGGAATTGCGGAGTGTGGCCGGCATGACACCGTCGCTTTACCGGGAAGTCTCGCCCTCGGTCACGGTCCATTCGGGCCGCTCCGAGCCGGCAGCGACGCCCGCGACCGAACTCCTGCGTAAGGTGATGGGGGAGGGGCCGCTTTCGGACGCCACGGCATGGCAGCCCCTGGACCCGGAACGGGATCCTGGCGACGCCTGGCCTTCGGAACCCGAGATCATCCATCAGGTCAGCAAGGATGCGCAGCCGGCGGAGGGCATTTTCGCGATCCGGGTCGAGGCCCTGAGCCAAGGCGGTGCCAATTTCACGCGCGAGGTGATCGTGGAAGTGGGGTTGGATGACGATTTGTCCTATCGGATCAAGGCATGGCGGCGCGGCGACCGCCGTCTTTTCGCCCTGCCGTCCGACGAGGGGACGTTGCCGCCGGTCGCGGCGCGGGGCGAGGAATAGTTCCGCGCGCCCGGAACAGAAAAAAGAGAGGTCCCGCAATGAGGTTCAATGCGATCTTGATGTTGGTTCTAGTTTTGCCCTTTGCCTCTATCTCCGTGGCCAAGGCGGAGCCGATAGAGCTTCAAACCCCCGATGGTCAGACGGTAATTCTCTATCCGGACCGAACGTGGGAATACAAGCGCCCGGCCCCGACGGCGACCGAGGATACCGTCGAGCTCGATGCCCTGGTCGAACGGCCGAGCACCTTCGCCGACCAGGACGTGATCGTCACCGGAAATGTTGCCCGGCTTCTCGGCGCCTATCGGCTGAACTCCTCCAACGGGCAGAACAACATCGTTGTCGATGTCGAGCGCGCGCGCCGCGCCGACCAGATCAAGCTCGAGGAGGCTCTGAGAAGCGCGGGAACGCTGGGTAGGGTAAGCGTGCAAATCCACGGCCGCGTGCAGCGGGGCACCGTGACGTGGCGGCTGGTCGCGAGGGAAATTTTCATCGCCAACTAATTGGTGAGGGCCCAATCGGTGGGGCTTATCCATGGTCGGTGGGGACCGCCGCCTCGGGCCGGCGCTTGTCTGTCGCCGTGCCTTGGCCCATTCTCCAAGCAACGAAGGGCGCAAAAAATCGGGGGAAGATATGAAGTTGGTGCGGTTCGGGGAGCGCGGCGTGGAAAAACCCGGGCTCTTGGGGCCGGCCGGCGAGGTCCGCGACCTTTCCGGCCTGGTGTCGGACATCGACGCGGGGGTTTTGTCGCCCGCCGGTCTGTCGCGTCTGGCGGCGCTGGACCCGCTGGATTTGCCCAGGGTCGGGGGTGAGCCACGCTTGGGCTCA
>JBFELD010000046.1:0-9958 GCA_041552375.1 Kiloniellaceae bacterium
CGCCCCAGGCCCGCATCGCGGGATAGGGCTCCAGCGGCAGCCTTGCCGCGCGCCAGTAGGCCTCGAAGGTGGACAGCGAATAGTCCGCCAGAGTGACGCCCGGCCCCGTCACGAAGGCGCCGGTCGCGGCGAGCCGTGTTTCGAGGATCGGGGCAACGCGGTGGAAGGCCTCGGTGCCCTGGGCGACGAGGGCCATGTCGGCCTCGCCCAGCCCGAAGAAGGGTTTGGCGACGATCTCCCAGACCACCGTGCCGACCGCACGGTTGAAGTGGGCAAGGCTCCAGGCCATCCAGCGATCGACGTCGGCCCTCGCCCTCAGATCCGTGGGATAGAGGTCGGCGGCCTCGTGCCGGTTCGCCAGATAGAGCATGATCGCGTGCGACTCCCAAAGCGTGAAGTCGCCGTCCACCAAGACCGGAACCAGGCCATTGGGATTCAGCGTCAGAAATCCCTCACTTCGCAGCGCGCCCGCGCGCGGATCCAAGGCCTCGATCTCGACATCGGCACTCAGGTGGTGAACCACTGCCTCGGTCCGCCGACAGTTCGGAGCACCCGGAATGACGTAAAGCTTCATCTTCGTCGCCTCTCCTTCGGTTCGAGCATCCGGTGCGCAAACAGGCATGTGAAGCCGGAGCTCTAAACTTGCACAATGCAAGTCACTATCTCATAGACTTGCACTTTGCAAGCCGAAATCGAGGGTGCTAGGCTCGCGCCATCACGGCCGACCGGAGAGCCGGGAATGACCACACCGAAACGTTCGCCTTGTCCGATCGCCAGCGCATTGGATCTTTTGGGCGATCGCTGGTCCTTGGTCGTGGTTCGCGACCTCTTGTTCCGCGACCGCCATACCTATGGCGAGTTGCTGGACTCGCCGGAGGGGATCTCAACCAACATCCTGGCCGAGCGCCTGCGCCGTCTGGAGGAGGCCGGCGTCATTGCCAAGGAGGTCTACCAGACCCGCCCGCGCCGCTATCGCTATGCGCTGACGGAAAAGGGCGAGGCGCTGCGCCCGGTGCTGATGTCCATGATCCGCTGGGCCAACGATCACATCCCCGGCACGGCCCGCCCGCCGGTGGCCTAGAACGATCACGTACTTAGGAAGGTTTATAGTCATGTCCGAACAACGCTTATCCGACGTCGAGGCAACCAACCTCGCCCACTGGGAGGAGATGGTCACGGTCCATACGGAGGGGGGCGCCTATTGTAAGCTCCCGGATTTCCGGGCGGGCCAGTCGATCCTCGATCCCTTGGTCACCTCGGAGACCGGGGATGTTCGGGGCAAGAAGATCCTTCACCTGCAGTGCCATTTCGGCCTCGACACCCTCTCGTTCGCCCGCCTGGGCGCGGAGGTCACGGGCATCGACTTCTCCCCCGCCGGCATCGCCGCGGCTCAGGCGCTCAGCACCGAGACCGGCGTGCCCGGACGCTTCATCCGCTGCAAGGTGGAGGAGGTCCCCCAACATCTGGACGAGACCTTCGATATGGTCTTCACCTCCTGGGGCGCGATCTGCTGGCTCGCCGACCTAGAGGTCTGGGCGCGGGTTATCGCCGGCGCCCTGGCGCCGGGCGGTGTCTTCTATATGGCCGAGGGCCATCCGCTGGCACTGGCCATCGACGATGCCGCGCCCTCGCCCCATCCGGGCGCGTTGCTATTGCGCCATGCCTGCCTGTCGCGCGCCGAGCCCACCCGATGGGATATCGCGACCGACTATGCCGATGAGACGACGCAGTTGGAGAACAAGACGACTTTTGACTGGAACCACGACCTGGGTACGGTCGTCACCGCCCTCAGCGCAGAGGGCCTGCGCATCGACTTTCTGCGCGAGCACCCTTTTATCTCCTGGCGGGCCTTCCCCGACCTGGTGGAACGCGACGACTATTTCTATGAGCTGCCGGAGGGGTTCCCGGCAATCCCGCTGAGCTTCTCCTTGCGAGCGGAAAAGCCCGACTAACCGGTCCGCCGCACGGAGCCCCGGTTGACCAGGGCCCGGATGGCCCGCGCGAGCATCTCCACCTTCACCTCGATTTCCGCCTCCGGCACCGCGGCATAGCCCAGGAACAGGCCCTTGCGGTCGGGCCGACCCAGATAACACTCGCCCAATGCCGGCGCCGTGATCCCCGCGGCAGCGGCGGCGCCAGCGATCTCGCGGTCGTCGAAGGCTCGCGCCAGCTCAGGCGCCAGATCTGCCACCAGATGCAATCCCGCCTCGTCCGGCGCCAGCTCCAGCAGTCCGCCAAGACGCACTCGGGCAGCCTCCAGCAATCTCGCCTGTCGCTCGGCATAGAGGCGGCGCATGCGCCGCACGTGGGCGGCTAGGTGGCCCTCGGCGAAGAACTCGGCCAGCGCCGGCTGGGCGACCGCGGAGGGATGGTCGTCGACGCTCCGGCGCAGCTCGGCCAGCGGTTCCACCAAGTTCTCGGGCAGCACCAGATAGCCCAAGCGCAACGATGGAAACAGCACCTTGGAAAAGGAGCCCGCATAGACCACGCAGCCCGCCCGGTCGAGGCCTTGCAACGCCGTCAACGGCCGGCCGGCATAGCGATACTCGCTGTCGTAGTCGTCCTCGAGGATGTATGTGCCATTGGCCGCCGCCCATTCGAGCAGTTGCAACCGCCGCCCGAGGCTCATGACGGTGCCCAGTGGATATTGGTGCGAGGGCGTGACGATGGCGAGCCGCGCATCCGGGGCGTGGGCCAAAGCGGCGGTCAGGTCGAAACCCTCGGCGTCCACCGGCACCGGCACCGGTCGCACCCCGGCGGCGGCCAGCGGCCCGCGCAAGCCGGGAAAGCCAGGGTCCTCGATCCACACCGGATCGCCCGGGTCGGTCAGGGCCTTGAGGGTGAGGTCGACACATTGCTGCCCGCCGGAGGTGATGAGCACCTGCCGCCAGTCGCACGCTACGGCCCGGGTGGCGCGAAGGTATGACGCGATCTCCTCGCGCAGCGGCCGGTAGCCCGCTGCCTCGCCGTGGTGAACCAAGGCTCGTCCCGGGTGCCGCCAGGCCCGGGCCAAAAGCCGGCTCCAGACGTCCCAGGGAAAGAGCGACGTTTCGGGTAGGCCGGGCGCGAAGGCCTCGCCTCGCCGCAAACGCGCGCGTAGCGGCCGTGACAGCTTGCGTCCACGGGCCGACAGACCCCGTGTCGACAGGCCGCGCGCCGGCGGCGTCGATGCTGTCCGGTCCATGGCCAGCGAGGCCGCGTCCGGCCGGGACCGCAGCAACTCCTCCGGCAACACCGAGGAGACGTAGGTTCCCGACCCCGAGGCGCCTTCCAGATAGCCCTCCGCGTAGAGCTGATCATAGGCCCCGATCACCGTGTTGCGCGAGCAACCGAGCTCGCGGGCAAGAGCGCGCGTCGATGGCAGGCGCGCGCCGGGGCTCACCCGGCCGGTCAGAATGATCTCGCGAAGCTGGTCGAAAAGCTGGCGCTGGAGCGACCGTGCCGCGTCGGGATCCAAGGCCAACGGCAAGAGAGGCGTTCCCAATTCACGCCGTGTTCGACGCCGCGTCGGCATGCGGAAAGACTCCTTGTGGCACCTCCCTTTTAGGGAAAGCGGATCTATCGTCACCGTCAAGAAGAAAGTATCTCTAGGTCCACTTTTTCGAGGAGTCCGCCATGCCCGATAGCCCGATCATCGGAGAATTCACGCCCAGCAAGCGCAGCCGTGCCAAACGGCTTCACCAACGTGCCGCCTACGACAAGGCCACCGTGTACGGCATTCTCGATCAGGGGCTGATCTGCCATGTCGCCTACGTGATCGACGGCGAGCCCTACGTCACGCCCACCGCCTATTGGCGCGAGGGCGACCGGGTGCTCTGGCACGGCTCCTCTGCCAGCCGAATGCTGCGAACGGTCAAAGAAAAGATCCCCGTCTCGCTCAACGTTTCCTTTTTCGATGGCCTGGTCCTGGCCCGGTCCGGCTTTCATCACTCCATCAACTACCGCTCCGTGACCCTGTTTGGCCGCGCCGAATCGATGACCGGCGAGGCGGAGAAGCTGGCCGCGCTGGAGGCTTTCACCGAGCGGGTGACGCCCGGCCGTTGGGCGGAGCTGCGGCCTCCGACCAGCCAGGAGGTCAAAGCCACCACTGTCGTCACCATGGAGATCGAAGAAGCCTCGGCCAAGGTGCGCACCGGCCCTCCGGCCGACGACGAGGAGGACTACGCGCTTCCCATATGGGCCGGCGAGGTGCCACTTAAGACTGTCGTCGGAGACCCGATCCCCGATCCGAGGCTCGATCCATCGATCGCGGCGCCGGACTATCTGAAGACCATCCGCGTCGGCTGAAAGGTCCGGCGACCCCGTCGCTACTCGCGGGGCTCGCCGCTATCGGTGCCCAGGCCCATCAGCTCGTCCTCCAGCGCGCAGGAGGCATCGACGATCTGATCGTAGAGCCGGCGCACCAAGGCCGGATCTATACCGCTCTCGCCACCGTGGACGCTGTTGCGCGCGCGCACTTCCTCCATGCGTTCGGGGATACGGGCCGGAATGTCGTGTGCCGACTTGATCCGGGCGACTTCACGCACCACCTCGAAGCGCTCGGCCAACAGCCGAACGATCTCGTCGTCCAGCGCGTCTATCCGGCGACGGTGGGTGGCGAGCAGTTTCGCCGTTTCTTCGTTGCCTCGATCCATGCGATCAAAAATCGCTGCAGATTCCCTTGTGTTCCCAATCGCCGTAGCGCGTCGGCTCCGGCCCTTCGGGGCCACCAATCTCCTTGGGCCAATACGGCTCCCGGCGCGCCCGCGCACTCCCCCCGGCGCGGGGACGACGCTCGATCCCATCGACCGTCGCGACGCTCATGACCCCGTGCGCCACCGGGACACCCGCCGCCTGTGATGGGCTCGCGAGATCCCCTTGCGCGCTTTGCACCTGATGGGTGACGAAACGTCTTTCCATGGACCTAGATATGGCATGACTAGGGAAAAGCGCCAAGCCTTGAAGGCATCGGGGTCATCCACTAATTGAAAAGCTATGAATTTTTTCCGCACCACACTTCTGCTCGCAGGCTTGACCGCGCTTTTCCTCGTCGTCGGCTTCATGATCGGCGGGGAGGCAGGCATGATCATCGCGCTGATGATCGCGCTTGGCATGAATTTCTTTGCTTACTGGAAGTCCGACAAGGTGGTGCTCGCGATGTATCGCGCGCGCGAAGTCGATCGCGGCAGCGCGCCTGACTTCTACGGGATCGTCGAGCAGCTGGCGGCGAACGCGGACCTGCCCATGCCCCGGGTCTATGTGATCGACAACCCGCAACCCAATGCTTTCGCCACCGGGCGCAATCCGGAAAACGCCGCTGTCGCGGCTACCACGGGGCTGCTCCAGCGCCTCACCAGCGACGAGATCGCGGGCGTCATGGCGCACGAGCTGGCGCACGTCAAGAACCGCGACACCCTGACCATGACCATCACCGCCACCATCGCCGGGGCGATTTCGATGCTGGCCAACTTTGGGCTCTTCTTCGGTGGCGGCAGCCGCAACAACCCCCTGGGCTTCGTCGGCGTGCTGCTGGTCGCGATCCTCGCCCCCATGGCCGCCATGCTGGTGCAGATGGCGATCTCGCGAGGGCGGGAATACGAAGCCGACAGGATCGGCGCCGAAATTTGCGGGCAGCCGCTCTGGCTTGCCTCGGCACTCGGCAAGATCGCAGGCGCCGCCCAGGCGATCGACAACGACCAGGCCGAGGCCAATCCGGCCACCGCCCACATGTTCATCATCAACCCGCTGCATGCCCATGCGGTGGACGGTCTGTTCTCGACCCATCCGAGCACGCAAAAACGGATCGCGCGCTTGCACGAGATGGCTGCGGAGATGGGCCAAAGGCCGCCGCGATCCGGTCCCTGGGGGTGATCCCCTGCAAGGCCGGACAAGGCTTGGCGGCCGCTATGGCTTTTCTTTGCCGCGACACCTGCTAAACCGGTGGTCATGATCCCTAGGATGTGTACTCATAATCCGGACGGGCCGCGCCGTGGCGAGAGCCGTCGAGCTTCAGGAGAAAGCGACGCGGCATGGTGGGACCGTGCGAGGAGCTTTCGACGCCGAGATCGACGGTCTTGCGCCCGGCCCCCCGGGGTTGGGCACAAAGGGGCCTCGCCTGGATTATGAGCACACGTCCTAGCAAACCGAATGCTCGGCAGATCGCGCTCGACCTCCTGCAACAGGTCCTGGTCGCGCATAGGCCGCTCGATGACGCCCTCGCCCGAGACCGCGCCTGGGCACGGTTGTCCCGGCGCGACCGCGCCTTTGCCCGATTGCTTACCATTACGGTGCTTCGCCGCCTGGGTCAGCTCGACGCCCTGATCGACACGCTCATGGAGCGCCCCTTGAAGCCGCGTCAGGCCGAATTGCGCAACATCCTTCGCCTCGGGGCGGCCCAACTCCTGATCCTCGGCACGCCGCCCCACGCCGCGGTCTCCACGAGCCTCGACCTGGCCGAGCGCGGCGGCCGGCTTGCGGGGTTCAAGGGTTTGATCAGCGCGGTGCTTCACCGCCTGTCGCGCGACGGCGAGGCGCTCCTGGCCGAACAAGACGCCGCCCGCTTGTCGCTGCCGGATTGGTTGTGGCAACGCTGGAGCGACACCTACGGCGAGGCGACGACCCGTGCCGTCGCAGAGGAGTTGCTGATCGAGGCGCCCCTCGATCTGACAGTGAAGGAAAAGCCCGACACTTGGGCCCGCCGCCTGGAGGGCAAGGCCCTGCCCTGGGGGTCGGTGCGCCTGGACGCGCATCGCGGCGAGATTACCAACCTGCCGGGCTTCAAAGATGGGGCCTGGTGGGTGCAGGATGCGGCCGCCGCGCTCACCGTGCGCTTTCTCGGATCGCTCGAAAGCAAGACCGCGATAGATCTTTGCGCCGCGCCTGGCGGCAAGACCGCCGCCCTGGCCGTGGCCGGCGCCGAGGTCACCGCGGTCGATCGATCGGCAGCGCGCATGGAGCGGCTGAAACAGAACATGACGCGCCTCAAACTGCCGGTGCGCTCGGTCGTCGCCGATGCTCTGCAATGGCGCCCGGGCGCCCTCGCCGACTTGGTGGTGCTGGATGCACCCTGCAGCGCGACCGGTACGCTGCGCCGCCATCCCGACATAAAGCACCTGAAAGGCCCCGAGGAGATCGAGAGCCTGGCGCAGCTCCAAGACAACCTTCTGGCGGCTGCTGCGGAGATGGTGGCACCCGGCGGGATGCTCCTCTACATCGTCTGCTCCCTGGAGCCCGAAGAAGGGCCGGCGCAGGTCGAGGCCTTTCTCGGCAAGAACGCCGCCTTCGCCCGGCGGGCCCTGCGAAGCGAGGAAATCTTCGGTCTGGACGAGGTGATCGACGACCGCGGAGACTTCCGCTCGCTGCCCTGTCATCTCGCCACGGAGGGCGGCCTCGACGGGTTTTATCTCTGCCGCCTCGAACGACTCCCAAGAATATGAAAAAAAGCATGCCGGGGGGCTCGACCCTGCCGGCCCTTCGCACTATAAGCCGAAGGAAGAATTCTCCCGCACCCGGTGTGCCATGAAACAACAGATCCGCATAGCTCCGTCGATCCTCGCGGCCGATTTCGCCCGCTTGGGCGCGGAGGTGGAGGCCATGACCGCGGCCGGTGCCGATTATATCCACATCGACGTCATGGACGGCCATTTCGTTCCCAACCTGACCATTGGACCGCAGGTGGTCGCGGCGCTGCGCCCGGTGAGCGATCTCGTCTTCGACGTCCACCTCATGATCTCGCCGGTGGACCCGATCGTCCCGGCTTTCGCCGAGGCCGGTGCCGATATCATCACCCTGCATCCAGAAGCAGGGCCCCATCTGCACCGCTCGATCCAGCTCATAAAGTCGCTTGGTTGCAAGGCCGGGGTGGCGATCAATCCGGCAACGCCGGTCGAGATCCTTGATCCGGTTCTGGGCGAGGTCGACTTGGTCCTCGTCATGTCGGTCAACCCCGGGTTCGGCGGCCAGGCCTTCATTCCCGGCGCGCTCGACAAGCTGCGTTCCTTGCGCGCGCGGATCGACGCGATCGATCGGGCCATCGATCTCGAGATCGACGGCGGCATCAACTTCGAGACCGCGCCGCTGGCTGTCGAGGCCGGCGCCGACGTTCTGGTCGCCGGCACCGCAAGCTTCGCCGGTGGGCCCGACGCTTACGAGGAAAACATTCTCCAGTTGCGCCGCCGAGGTTGAGGGAACGGTGGCGGGCGGCAACTCTGACCTATAGGGAGATCGGGGTTATATGGCGGCAAAGACCTGGGGAAGTCTCCGCGGGTACAAGGACCTACCTCGCGAGGTCGTTCTGGGGCGCCTTGCCTATGCGGTGAAGCGACAGCTTTTCAGACTGCGCATGCCGCGCAGACGGTTGTTTTCACCGTTGACGACGAACCTCAAGGCTCTGCCGCCGGACCCCTGGCCCGGCAATGCCGAGCGCGGGGTGGAGATCGCCCAGCGGATCTTTCACCTGACGGACCGGCGCATCGAGGACCCGGAGCCGCTGTGGACACCCCGTGGCGCCAGCGAGGCTTGGCTGGCCCAGCTGCATGACTTTTGCTGGCTACGCGACCTGAGGGCCGCGGGCGGCGACCAGGCCCGGCGAAAGGCCCGCGACTTGACCCAAAGCTGGATCGAGTGCAACCGCACTTGGGCCACTCCCGCTTGGGAGCCGGCGATCATCGGACGCCGCCTCGCCAACTGGCTGGGTCAGTACGAGTTCTTCGTCGCCTCCGCCGAGCTGGAATTCCGTCAGGCCTTCATCGACAGCGCCGAACGGCAAGCCCAACATCTCTCGCGGGTCTTGCCGGCGGGCCTCACCGGCGCCACGCTGATCGGCGCCATCAAGGGCCTGACACTCGCCGGCACCGCCATTCCCGACGGCGAGGCTTGGTGCGCCAAGGGGCTGGAGCTTCTCGACCAGGAGCTGAAGCGCCAGATCCTTCCCGACGGCGGACACATCGAGCGTAGCCCGGCGGCCTTGATGAGCGTTCTGCGTGATCTGATCGATATCCGGGCCGCTCTCTGCACGACCGAGGACGAGACGCCGCCGGCCCTCGAGACGGCGATCTCAAATCTGGCGCCGCTCTTGCGCCTCTTTCAGCACGGTGACGGCAAGCTGGCCCTGTTCAACGGCACCAACGAGGGCGACAGTCTTCACATCGACCTCGTGCTGCAGCGCTGCCCAGGACCGAAACGCCCGCTCATGACCGCACCGGAAAGCGGCTTCCATCGCCTCCAGGCCTCGCGCGCCGTGGTAATCGTCGATGCCGGGGCACCCCCGCCGCGCGGTTACGACGCCGAAGCGCACGCCGGTACGCTCAGCTTCGAGTTCTCCGTCGGCCGGGAGCGCATCATCGTCAATTGCGGCGCCCAAATCGGGCCGCCGGACTGGCGGCGCGCACAGCGCTCGACCGCGGCCCACAGCACGCTTTCCCTCGACGACCGCAACTCCAGCCAGGTCGTGCCCGGCGACGGCCTGGGCGCGCGCCCGGCGAACGTCCTCAGCCGGCGCACCAACGACGACGGCGCGCTGCTCTTGGAGACCAGCCACGACGGCTATCTCGAACGCATGGGATATGTGCACCACCGGAGCTTCTATCTGTCGGGTGGTGGCGATGACCTGCGCGGTGAGGACCGGCTGGAGGCGGCCAGCGAGAGCACCGCTCCCCAGCCCTTCGCCGTGCGGTTCCATCTTCACCCGGAGATCAAGACCGTCATCAACCAGAGCGGCAACGCCGTCCTTCTGGCCACCCGCAACACCGGCGGCTGGCGCATGTTGTGCTCGGGCGCGACAGTGACCCTGGAGCCGAGCGTCTATCTCGGGGACCCGGGAAAGCCCCACCGAAGTCAGCAAATCGTCCTGTCCGGCACGACCGAGGGCCGCAATACCGTGGTCAAGTGGGCCTTCCACAAGGAAGGATAAGACCGGACGGATGAATCGGAGAGCGCCATGACAATCAAGGACGCCACCAAGATCGAAAGGGCCCTGATC
>JBFELD010000047.1:0-9939 GCA_041552375.1 Kiloniellaceae bacterium
CGGCGGTCGAGACCGCGGACCTGGATTTTCTGCGTCAGGAGATGCCCGCCTCGATCGATCAATCGCTCGAAGGGATCGGCCGGATCAGCGAGATCGTGCGGGCGATCCGGGAGTTCTCACATCCCGACGCCAGGGAAAAGACCGCCATCGACATCAATCACGCCATCACCACGACGCTCACCGTCGCCAAGAACCAGATAAAATACGTGGCCGAGGTCGAAACCGATTTCGATACGTCCTTGCCGCCGGTCTCCTGTCACCCGGGCGAGCTGAACCAAGTCATTCTCAACTTGCTGGTCAACGCCGCGCATGCAATCGAGGGCGCCGCCAGTGAAAGCAAGGGTCGGATCACGGTGAGCACGCGCCGGGTCGCGGACCGGGTCGAGATCCGCATCGCCGATAGCGGTACCGGCATTCCCGAGGCGATCCGCAAGAAGATCTTCGACCCCTTCTTCACCACCAAAGAGCCAGGCAAGGGGACGGGCCAAGGCCTGGCCATCTGCCACACCATCATCACCAAGAAACACGGCGGAACCATAACCGTGGACTCGGAACCGGGCGAAGGCGCGACCTTTGTCGTTTGCCTGCCCTTGGACGGATCGGGCACGTCGTGCGCGACGGCCTGAACCATCTGACGTGAGGATCAGCATGACCGACAAAGTTCTGTTCGTCGACGATGACATGAACATCCTGGCTTCCTTCAAGCGGCGACTCGGCCGACGTTTCGACATCACGGCCGTGCCTGGCGGCGAGCAAGGCCTGGAAGTCCTGGATAAGGAAGGGCCCGTCGCGGTCGTGATCAGCGACCAACGCATGCCCGGCATGGACGGGGTTCAGTTCCTGGGAGAGGTGAGAAAGCGCACGCCGGATACGGTGAGAATGATGCTGACCGGCAACACGGATCTCACCACGGCGATCGAGGCAGTGAACCAGGGAAACATCTTCCGCTTCTTCACCAAACCCTGCCCGCCCGAAGACATGGCCAGCGCGATCGAGGACGGTTTAAAGCAGTACAATCTCGTCAGGGCGGAGCGCGACCTACTGGAGCGCACCCTCGCCGGGAGCGTCAAGGTGTTGATCGATGTCTTGTCGCTCGTCGACCCGGAGGCCTTCCAAAAGACCCAGCTCCTGCGCGGCTGGATGGCGCGGGTGGTCGACCGGCTGGACCTGCCCAACGTTTGGGAATTGGACATAGCGGCCATGCTCTCGCCCATCGGGCTGATCACGATCCCGCCCGAGATCCTCGCCAAGGTCCGGGATGGCGCGAGCCTGAGCGAGGTGGACCGCGAGATTTATGAAAGAGCGCCCGAGGCCGCCAAGAATCTAATTTCCAACATCCCGCGCATGAAGAACCTGAGCGAGATGATCTACTACCAGAACAAAGGATTCGACGGCAGCGGGTTTCCCGACGATTGGATCGCCGGCAAGGATATCCCTCTGGGCGGCAGGCTGTTGAAAGTTCTGATCGATGTCGCCGCGCTAAGCGACCACCCGGACCAGGGCACCTTCGCCGATCTGGAAAGACGCGCACACCTTTACGACCCCGAAATCCTGAAAGTCGTCCGTGAGTGCCTGGTCGATGAGAACGCGCCGAAAGCCGCGGACACGGCCGGTGAAATCGTCAAGATCCCGGCCAGCAATTTGCTGGCCGGCGCGCTCTTGGTCTCGAATATCGAAACCGAGGACGGCCGGCTGGTCCTCGCCGCGGGCAGCGAGATCTCACAAGCGCAGATCGAGCGCCTTTGGAACTTCCGAAAGTATCGCAAGCTTAAAGAGCCGATCCACGTCATCCAGCCCCGGGGCCCCGCCAAGGAACCGGAAAAGAAACGCGCTTGACCCGCGTCACCGGTCTGCCGGGCCGCGAGACCGAGACGGCGACACCTCGGCCGATGTAGACTTCGTCCTCAGCTCGCCGGATTGATATCACAGACGATCGCCGTCGCCGGTGTGTCACCCCGGTTGTAGAACCAATGGACGGTGTTCTCGTCCTCGATGATCGCTGCCGGCGTCCCGGCGTCGAACGTGGTCTCTCCACTCTCGCGCCCTTCCACCCACGCGCCCCCGATCACCTTCACCAGGCCCGGACGTGTCTCATGACCGTGCTTGGCGATTTGGCCTCCGGGATCAATGGTGATGGCGCGAAGCTGAAGGATGTGGCCTTCGAGGCCGATCGTGGCTTTCATCGAGTCCTCGGATATCACGCCAAGCTTTTCCACACCCAGTCCCTTGTGCTCTGCCGGGGGTGCCATCTCAGCCAACCCATGTCCGCCGATGGCCCCGATCGCAAGACCGGCGAGCGTGCAACAAACCACGAACAAACCAGGTCGGTTGATGGTGCGTCCATAGGCTGTCATCGTTTTTCTCCGGGTTTCATTTATCGGTCTGGCGAAAAAGGCTACAATCACACCTTGCGCATGGGCAAACGACATTTATTCATGCGCTTATGACCGGAAGTCATAACCGATGAGGCGCAGGCTACCCCCCTTCGCGGCGATCCGAGCTTTCGAGGCGGCCGCGCGCAATGGCAGCTTCACCACAGCCGCGGACGAGCTGAACGTAACGCAATCGGCGATAAGCCATCAGGTAAAGCGGCTCGAGGGGTTCCTCGGCGTCAAGCTTTACGTGCGGGCACCGCAGGGCATCGAACTTACCTCGGCCGGGCAAAGCTATCTCGAAGAGTTGACCGGTATCATGGACCGGCTGGACGAGAGCACCCGCCGATTGTGCGGCCCCGAACAGCCGACGCTGGTGCGCATCCGAGCAACCCCCGCGTTCACCACCCGATGGCTCCTGCCGCGGATGCACCGCTTCCAAGCCAAGCACCCGGACCTGGACTACGATATCTCGATCGGCTTTCCCCCGACCGACTTCTCGGGCGGCAATGTCGACCTGTTCATCCATTGGGGGGCGGAGCCCGTGGAGGGCTCGCGGGTCGAGCCCTTCTTCGACTCCGTCCGTGCTCCCGTCGCCAACGCGGCCTTTCTCGAGCGCGTGCCCAAGATCGAGAGGCCCGCCGATTTGCTCACCGTCACCTTGCTTCGCGACAAGGTCCAAGACGGCTGGTCGCAGTGGTTCAAGTCTTGCGGGGTCGTGCCGCCCGCGAGCCCACGAGGCCCTTGCTTCGCGCACTGTGAGCTGGTCCTTCGGGCGGCGGAAACCGGTCAGGGAGTGGCGCTTCCCTATACCGCCCTGATCCAAGAGGAGTTGGAAAGCGGGCACCTGATCCGCCTGTTCGATCAGGAGACACCGCCCGTGACGATCTACTCCATTGCCTATCAGGAGAGCGTCGCCAGGGACCCGGCGATCAGAGCGTTCCGCGACTGGCTTGTCGACGAGGCACCGCCCACGACCTCTCCCTTACCCATCGCGGCCGTCGGCGGCCAAGGATTGAAAAGCTGAATCCTCCTCGGATAACGCCTGTCTGATATCGGTCGAGCATGCCTCGCACCACATGGTGGTGCTCGGTGGCACGACATGTTATCCGGAAGGCCTGTCCGGCGAGTTTGGTCTTTGGTTTTGGAGTAGGTGGTGTTCTTAAGAGCTTCGGTGTTTGGTCTTGTGTTGGCTGTTTGCACAATCGCCGGACTGCATTGGCCGTTGCGCAACGAGGCCCTGAATGGGCTGGCGTTGTTTCTCGCCTTCACCGCTTGCGTCTATCCGGGCGCGCTTTTGGCCCAACGGGCACGGCCTTGGGCTTCCCTCGCCGAGTTGGCCGTCGGGCTTGGCGTGCTCGCCTGCGCCTGGTTCGGCGTGACGCGGGACCCGCTTTGGATCGTGGTCGGCTACTTGGCCCATGGTATTTGGGATTGGGGACACCACTCCAAGCACATCCCGACCCGGATCAAGTCCTGGTTTCCCCCCGCCTGCGCGGCCTTCGATATCGCCGTTGCCGGCTATACCGCCTGGGTCGTCCTGTAAGCGCAGGAGTGGCGCGGGCTCACTCCGACTGTGTTGGGCCGGCCTCTTCGCCGTCCAAGTCCTTTGGCTCCACCGCGTCGGGTTTCCTCTCCGGTCCGGACTCCACATGGATGAGATCGACGGGGATGACGTCCAGCTCCATATTCACCGGCTCCTCCAATATGGCCGCCAAGACCTGCTGGAAATCATCCAACTTCTCTTGCAGATTCTCCGTCACCTCCCGCGGCGCGATGGCGTCGATATAGATGTAGAGGTCATCGCCTCGGTAGGTCACGGCAACGGACTCGATCTTGGCCTGCGCGGCAAAAGTCTCCGGCGAGACGGAGCCCAAGGTGGCGAGGATACGAAGCGCCGTGCTTTTCACGTAGAGCCTATGCAGCGCCAGGCCGAGTGGCTGAATAAGGAGAGCCGAGAGCGTCAGCGTCAGCACGAGACCGATCAACGCTTTCTTCCAGTGACCGTAGCGCTGCACGGCAAAGACAGCGATCCCCACGGCGACGATGCCGATCAGGTTGGTCAAGAACAAGACGAAGGCGCCCTTGGCAATGTCGCTGCCGCCCGAGTAAAGGCCAAGCTCGGTCAAGGACAAGCCGGCCTCGACACTGGTCTGGCGGCCCAACGCCAAGCCGATGCCGCAGACCGCAAGCGGCGGCACCAACGCCACCGCGATCGCCACACCGGCGATCGAACTGACGATACTGCGCCGGGTGTAGGAAAAGGCGGCGGCCGCCCCCGCGGCCACGGCAACGCCGAGATCCAGCAAGCTCGGCGCGGTGCGGCTCAAAACCTCCGACCCGGCGATCCGAAGACCGAAAAGCAAGGTCGTGGCGTAAGCGAAAACCACCACCAGCACCACACCCAAAAACACGCTCACAGCCGAGCGCGCAATCAAGCGCCGGTCGAAATCGACGACCCCGAAGGCAAGGCTCATGATCGGCGCCATCAAGGGCGCGATGATCATGGCGCCGATGATCGCCGGGGCGCTGTTAGCCAGCATGCCGAAAGTGGCAATCGCGGTCGCCATCGCCAGCATGAAAAAGAACCCGAAGGACGGGATCGAGGCCTGCTGCATGAGCGTCAGCACCTCTTCCTCGGGCACGGGGTCTTCTATGTAGGGCGCCCAGTCGCTGGTCAGCCGGCGCCAAAACCCAAGAGCGAGCGCGCCCAGGCGAGTGATCGGCTTCGCCGTGATCCCCGCGATCAAGCCCCTAATTCCATGCGATCTTTGGTTGCGCTTCAAGACGAACGCCTTCTCCCGATCGAACGACCGGGCATCATAGACCGGAAGTTCGGCTCATGAACAGGGGCGCGGAGGGCCGCGCATCCGGCACGGCGGCAATCAGACTGAGCTCTCCAGGACCATCTTGAGAGCGATCAGCTCCAACATATCCTTCAGCACCAGAACACCGACCAGCCGTCCACCCTCGGTCACCAACAGCCGGCTGTTGGCGCTGCGGCGCATCTGGGCGAGGGCCTGCATCGCATCTGCCCCCGGGGGGATCGTCAGCTCGGGTGTCGGTGGCCGCATGATCTCGGAGACCACGTGAGCGTCCCAAGTCTCCGGCGCGAGGTCTTTCACGTCGTGTGTCCGCACGCAGCCGACCAAGCGGCCATCGCGCGTCACCGGGTAGAGGTCGTAGTGATAGCGATACACGTAATCGTCGACGAAGGCGCGCAGCGTCACCGACGCGGGAACGGTCACCGGATCGGGTGTCATGAACCGCAAGACCGGCTCGCCCGCAAGGGCCTGGCGGGCCATGTACTGCATGAAAGAGGCATCGGCCGCTTGCCGCACGAACAGGCCGATCAGAAACCACCACAAGCCGCCGACGAAGTTCCCGGCAATGATCGAAAGCACGCCGAGGAGAATGAGAGCAAAGCCCAGAATACCCCCGCTGCGCGTTGCAATCCTTGTTGCCCAACCGAGGTTTCCCTTCCAGTACCAGAGACCGGCGCGCAGGACGCGGCCTCCGTCCAAGGGAAATGCCGGAAGCAGATTGAAGGTGGCAAGCAGGGCGTTGATGTAGGCCAAATAGTACCCGAGCCCTTGCAGTGCCTCGGCCAACCCGAGACTATCGAGCACCCAGGCCAGAGCGAAGAAGACGACGGCCAGCAAGAAGCTGGAGATGGGCCCGGCGATGGCCACCAGGAACTCCGTTCGCGCCGTTTCGGGCTCGTCACCGAGCTCGGCCACACCGCCAAATATGAAAAGGGTAATGCCCTTGATCTGCATGCCGTGGGCGCGTGCCACCAACGCGTGCGAGGCTTCGTGAAAGACGATACTGAAGACCAAGCCGATCATGCCGATCAGTCCCATCGACCAATAGGTGGCACTCGGCAGACCTGGGTAATACTGCGGGAACACCCCCGTGGCCAGCGACCACGTCACCAGCAGGGCCAGCACCAACCAGCTCGCGTCCAGCTGCACGGTGAAGCCGAAGAGCTCGAAGATCTTCCAGCGTTTTCCGAACACGGGTCCGTGGTCTCCCTTTCCCTTGCGATCCTAACACGCCTGGGGATGGCCGGCGGATTGATCTGCCGCAAGGAAGCCAGCGCAGCCGCGTGCTTTCTATGCACGACGAGCCATGAAAGAAGATCGCGGTGACGCCTTCATCGTTGCAATCCGAAAAGAACCAGGCCGAAGCGCGCTGGGAGCATTTCGCTCACGATGCCGACATCGGCGTGCGCGGCTTCGGGGCCACCCCGGCCGCGGCGTTCGAGCAGACGGCCCTGGCGCTGACCGCGGTGGTTACGGACCCCGGCGACGTGTCGGCCCGCGAGGCGGTCCCGGTCCGCTGTTCGGCATCCGGTCTCGAGGTGCTGTTGGTAGAATGGCTGAACTGTCTGGTCTTCGAGATGGCAACGCGGTCGATGATCTTCGCGCGGTTCCAAGTCTCGATCGAGGGAAGCGCTCTCGAGGGGACGGCATGGGGCGAGGCGGTCAGCGTCGCGCGGCACCGGCCGGCGGCCGAGATCAAGGGTGCGACCTTTACCGAGTTGCGCGTCGCCCGCGACGACGCCGGCGTCTGGATTGCCCAGTGCATCGTCGACGTTTGAGCCGTGACGAACCGCTCGGCGCGAAGGAGAAGCAACGGATGGAGCTATCGAACCTGGAACGCGTGGGCGAGACCGAATGGCATATCCCGCGACAAGGCGCCATGCGTGTTCCCGGTATCATCTATGCCGATCGCGAGCTGGTCGAGGGAATGGACGAGAAGGTCCGCGAGCAAGTCATGAACGTCGCCTGCCTGCCTGGTATCGTCACCGCGTCTTACGCCATGCCCGATGCGCATTGGGGGTACGGATTTCCGATTGGCGGCGTGGCCGCCTTCGACCCGGCGGCTGGCGGCGTCGTCTCGGCCGGCGGCGTTGGCTTCGACATCTCCTGCGGCGTGCGTTGTCATTTGACCGGCCTCATGCGCGAGGAGGTAGAGCGCAAGAAGTCCGATCTCGCCGATGCCCTGGGCGCGGAGGTTCCCGCCGGGGTCGGCAGCCACGGCCCTCTCAGCCTCGGGCCGGCGGAAATGGACGCCATGCTCTCGGACGGCGCCGCCTGGGCGCTGGCGCGAGGTCATGGCGCCGCGGCTGATTTGGAGCGCATCGAGGAACGCGGCCGCATGGCCGGGGCTCGGCCGGATTACGTGTCCGAGCGCGCCAAGACGCGCCAGCGGCGGGAGATGGGCACCCTGGGATCGGGCAATCACTATCTGGAAGTCCAATACGTCGCCGGCATCCATGACCGTGCCACGGCTGCGGCCTTCGGCCTCGTCGAAGGTCAGGTGGTGGTCAGCGTGCATTGCGGCTCGCGAGGTCTTGGACACCAGATCGGCACCGAGTTCCTGCGCGACATGGTCGTTGCCGCGCCCGAGCACGGCATCACCCTGGTCGACCGGGAGTTGGCCTGCGCGCCGATCGACTCGCCGATGGGCGCGCGCTACTTGGGTGCCATGCGCGCGGCGATCAACTGCGCACTCGCCAACCGGCAGATCATCGGCGCCATCGCACGGCGCGTCTTCGTGCGGCTCTTTCCCGAGACGACCTTGCCGCTTCTTTTCGACGTGTCCCACAACACCTGCAAGGTGGAGGAGCATCTGGTGGAAGGGACGCCGCGCCGGCTCCACATCCACCGCAAGGGGGCAACGCGCGCCTTCGGCCCCGGTCATCCGGATCTGTCCGCCGACCTTCGCGACACCGGGCAACCGGTGCTGATCGGCGGGACGATGGGTACCGCATCCTATGTCCTGGTCGGCGAGAAGGACAATGAGACACGCGGCTTCAGCTCCGCCTGTCATGGCGCGGGCCGTCAAATGAGCCGGCACCAGGCGCGCAAGCGCTGGCACGGCCGACAGGTGGTCGACGAGCTGGCCGAGCGCGGCATCCTAATCCGCTCACCCTCGTTTCGTGGTGTCGCCGAGGAGGCTCCCGGCGCCTACAAGGATGTGGTGGCGGTGGTCGAAGCGGCGGAAAGAGCGGGGATCGCACGCAAGGTGGCCCGGCTGGAGCCGATGGTCTGCATCAAGGGTTAGACGACGAGAAAGAGGAGTAAATCGATGGACGTACCACTCGAACTTTCCTTCCGGGGCATGGATCCGTCGGACGCCGTAACGGCCCGCGTTCACGAGAGGGTGGCTAAGCTCGAGCAATATCATGGGCGCATAAACTCATGCCGAGTGACCGTTACCGCCCCGCATCGTCATCACCGCAAAGGCAAGCTCTTTCACGTCCACATCGAAATCGCCGTGCCCGGCCGCCGGCTGGTGGTCAACCGCGACCCATCGTCCGAGCGCCACGCGCATGAGGACGTCTACGTCGCCATCCGCGACGCGTTCCAAGCCGCCCAGCGCCAGCTGGAGGACCACTCGCGAAAGGTCTCCGGGCGCGTCAAGACCCATGAAGTGCCGACCCACGGGCAAGTCACGAACCTCAATGGCTTGCAGGGCTACGGCATCATCACGCTGCCCGACGGCCAGGAGATCTACTTCCACCGCAACAGCGTCGTCAACGACGGCTTCGACGGGCTGGACATGGGCGACGAGGTCCGCGTGGTCGTGGCCGAAGGCGAGAGCGAAAAAGGCCCACAAGCCTCGACCGTGGTCCCGCTCGGAAAGCGCCACTTGGTCGACCGCTGATCCAAATCAATGTGTCGACCCCCCACCCCGTGCCAGAAAATCGCCCGACGAAGATATGAAGACTGAGTGCGCGACAGTCGAGGAGCTGATGATGAGCAAAGCCAAGAAAAAAGCGAAAGCGCCGAAGAAATCAGTCGCCGCCAAGAAAGCCGCGGCACCGAAGAAAGCGAAAGCCAAGACCTCGGCACCCATGGCGGCCGAGCATCCGGAAGGAATGCTCTCACGCATGGCCGCCATGCGTGAGGAGATGGACAATCTCTTCAGCAGCATGTCCCGAAGCTTCGGCCTGCCCGAATTCAAGATGCCGGCTTTCGATATGCCCGCGCCGGCACCTTTCACCGACGTGCGGTTCGAGGTGTCCGAGACCGACAAGGCCGTGGAGGTCAAGGCCGAGGTGCCCGGGCTCGCCGAAAATGAAATCAAGATCGAGCTCGCCGAGGGATTGCTGACGGTCAAGGGCGAGAAGCAGGAGAGCCGTGAGGAGAGGAAGAAGGCCTATCATGTGCGCGAGCGCCGTTACGGGTCCTTTTCACGCTCCTTCAGGGTGCCCGAGTCTGTGATCGAGGAGGACATTGCAGCGGAGCTGCAAAAGGGCGTGCTGAGCATCACCCTACCCAAGCGGGCAGCCCAAAAACGCCGCCCCAAATCGATCAAGGTCGCCGAGGCGGGCTGAGCCCATCTTGACTGTCGCCCGCTTGGGAGCCAGGTCTTAGAGGTTGGTTGCACACTAGGGCGGAGTGGTCGAGTGAGTGAGGACGCGCTATCACCAAACCCCGAGGGGGTCGAGATCATTGACCCGCTCGAGGCCCAAGCCGAGCATTTCCGCCGCGCCCGCGTCCACCTGGAGGGCTTCAAGCGCGGCTTGGTCGACTTCTTCGAGGCGCCCAAGCGC
>JBFELD010000048.1:0-9910 GCA_041552375.1 Kiloniellaceae bacterium
GAGCCTCGGGATCGCCCAACGTTTCATCCGCGCCTCGAGGCGACGCCGACCTCCATGCCTTTTTCCGGCTACCTTCATCTGATCGCCAATCACCGGCATGTGCTGGCTTTCGGTTTCAGCATGACCTTCGCGTCGAGTGTCGGCCAAACCTTTTTCATCGGCATCTTCGGTCCGTCGGTTCGCACGGAATTCGGTCTCGACCACACGGCCTGGAGCGCCATTTACATGGCCGGCACACTCCTGAGCGCCGCGCTGCTCCCTTGGACCGGTCAGCAGATCGACCGCTTGCCTCTCCAACGCTATAGCCTGATGGTGGCGGCGGCGCTCATCGTGGCCGCCGCTTTCATGGCGATGGCTCCCTCCGTCGCGCTTCTCGTCCTGGCGATTTTCTTGCTGCGCCAATCCGGACAGGGCCTCGCCAGTCATACCGGCACGACGGCCGTGGCGCGACATTTCCGCAGCGATCGCGGTAAGGCCGTCGCCCTTGCCTCCTTGGGTTACGCCGCCGGTGAGGCGGTTCTGCCGATTTTGGCGGTGCTCGCGATCACCGCCATCGGTTGGCGGGCCACCTACGGGATTACGGCCGCATTGGTCGCGCTTTGCCTGCCGGCACTTTTGATCTGGCTCTTGCGCCACCGGGAGGCACCGCAAAAGAGCCCCGAGGCGCAACGGCGCGACCAGGGTCCGCCGGCAACAACCGTGCCGCGGTCCCGCTCTCGTCGTGATGTTCTGCGCCACGGCAGTTTCTATCTCTTGCTGCCCGCGGTGCTTGCGCCGTCATGCATCGGCACCGCTCTATTTTTCCACCACCTGGAACTCGCCGCCTTGAAGGGCTGGAGCGCGACCTGGATCACCGGCAGCTACTGGGTCTATGCCCTGGGCTCGATCGCCACCTCGCTGCTGTCAGGTCCCTTGATCGACAAGCTCACGGCGGCTCGCGTCATGCCGGTACTCCTGGTGCCCTTGGTGATCGGCCTGACAATCGTCTCGGCCTTGGACTCGCAGCTTTGGGCTTGGCCTTACTTGCTACTCGTCGGTGTGACCATCGGGTTGAGCTATACGGTCGTGACGGCCTTCTGGGCCGAGGCCTATGGCGTGGACCATCTCGGTGCGATCCGCTCTATGGCGATCTCTTTGTCCGTCTTCGCCTCGGCACTGGGGCCGGTGATCATGGGCGCGATGATGGACGCCGGCCTTTCTATCGAGACCATCTGTGGAGGGTTTGCGCTCTACGGCCTCGGCGCCAGTTGGCTTTTGTTGGTGAGCCTCAGAGGATACCGAACCCAGACGCTGGCAGGCGCCCCCTGACGGGAAAGGCGTGTTACCACCGGCTTTGCGATGCGGGGCATCGCCGTGACACGCTCGCCGACGGTCCCCAAGCGTTTTACAAATCGGTCGGGGCGGTCTAGCTTTTCATACAATTATGAATTGCGATAACGACTGAGGCGCGACGGGCTCGACAGTGCCCGGGGCTCCGTCGAGGGGTGAACGGAGAGCGGGGATGCAACGCAGATTGGCCGCCATCCTATCCGCCGACATGGCCGGTTACAGCCGTCTCATGGAACGCGATGAAGACGGTATCCTGGAACGTCACAAAAAATATCGGCACGAGGTCATCGACCCCGAGACCGAGCGCCACGGGGGTCGCATCGTCAAGACGACCGGTGATGGGCTGCTTGCCGAGTTCACCTCCGCTCTGGAGGCCATCCGGTGCGCCGTGGGCATCCAGACGTCGATGCTCGAGCGCGAAAGACCCAACAAAGTCGACGACCGGATCGTCTATCGCATCGGCATCAACCTGGGCGACATCATCTTCGAGGACGGCGACGTCTTCGGCGAAGGCGTGAACGTGGCCGCGCGCCTCCAGGGCCTCTCCGCACCGGGAGGCGTGTGCATATCGGACCTCGTGCACCAAACCGTCGCGGACCGGGTCGGTGAGCCTTTTCGTGACCTGGGAAGCCAACGCGTCAAGAACATCACGCGGCCAATCCGGGTCTGGCAGTGGACACCGGACACACCCATCGAGAACGAGGAGCTGGCCGAGGCGGCCCTTCACCAACGCGTGCGCTTTGCTAAGGCGCGCGATGGCGTCCAAATCGCCTGGGCCAGCGTCGGCGAAGGCCGACCGCTATTGAAGGCGCCCAATTGGCTGAACCATCTCGAGTACGAGTGGCGCAGCCCCATCTGGGGCCCCGCCTTCGCCGAGCTCGCGCGCCACTGTCGGCTGGTGCGTTTCGATCAGCGCGGCAACGGCCTATCCGATTGGGACGCGGACGATATCTCACACGAGATGATGATCGCCGACACGGCCACGGTGGCCGACGCCGCCGGGCTCGAGCGCTTCGCGCTCCTCGGCATATCTCAAGGCTGCCCTTTTTCGATCCGCTATGCGATCGAGAACCCGGAGCGGGTCACCTGCCTCGTCCTCCTCGGGGGGTACCTGCGCGGCCGGCTCAAGCGTCCGGACCCCGAGCAGCGGAAGCTTTTCGACGCACTGACTTTGACCATCCGTGACGGCTGGGGATCGCCCAATCCGGTTTTCAGGCACTTCTTCACCTCGAATTTCATTCCCGACGCCGATCCCGAGGTCGCGGCGAACTTCGATGAGCTCCAGCGAGTGGCGACCAGCCCCGAAAATGCGCTTCGCCTGTGGCAAATGAATGCGGTAATCGACGCCTCCGACCTGGCTAAACAGCTAACCATTCCAACCATGGTGCTGCATTGCGAGGGCGACCGCGTTTCGCCGCTCGAAGAAGGCCGTCGAATTGCCAGGATTATTCCCGACGCCAGCTTCGTGGAGCTACCCGGTAATAATCACGTGCTGCTCGCCGGCACGCCCGCTTTCGACCAGTTCTTCGAGGAAGCGACGGCGTTCCTCGCCCAACATAACCGGTAGCCTGTTCCCTCCCGGCTCGCCACGCCGACAGCGACTGCCCAACTTGATCCGCACCGGTCTAATCATTTGACATAGTATTGGTCGGCCTTAATCATCGAAGCGCCTGATCTTAACGCCTAACCCAAAAGCCAAGTGGGTCGGTGTACTCCGGTTTTCGATTTCGTCTCGGCACCCTAACGAACGACATGCTTTATCCAGGAACCCGTGAGGTCGAATGAACGCATCGGCGAAGATCGCGACCCATAGGCCCGCACGGCTGTCGCATCCGCTTTGCGGTAGCGATCTGCAAACGCTGATCAACGCTCTCGTGGCGGGCGGCGGCGTTTCCGCCTCCAAGCTGCCTCAAGCCACGCTCGCAACTCTGTCCGCGGTCGCGCGTTGGCCTTTTTCCGCGGCGGAGCGGATCCACGTCCGTCAGCTGCGGCGCCACATCGGACCGATGCCCGCCCCGATATTCGTCGTGGGGCATTGGCGCAGCGGAACGACCCATCTTTATAACCTTCTCAGCTGCGGCGCGTTCGGTACGGTGTCGCCGTTCGCCGCCGGGCTACCCTGGAATCTCCTGGGACTCGGAACCGTTCTTCGGCCTTGGCTCTCCCGGTCTTTGCCCGAAGACCGTTATATCGACTCAATGCCTGTCAATCCGGAATCGCCGCAAGAGGACGAGCTCGCCATCGCCAACATGACGCGGCTGTCGTTCTATCACGGCATCTATTTCCCACGACACTTCATCGAGGCGTTCAACAAGGGTGTGTTCTTGGACGGCGCTATGGAACATGAGGTTGTCGAGTGGCAACATCGGATGCGTCACTTGCTCTACAAAGTCTGGCTCGATCAGGACCAGCGCCCGGTCATGGTGAAGAACCCTGTCTACACGGCCCGCATACCCATGCTGCGCGAGATGTTCCCACAGGCGAAGTTCATCCACGTCTACCGAAATCCTTACGAGGTCTTTTTCTCGATGCGGAACTTTTTCGCCAGGCTTTTCGAGCAGTTCGCCTTGCAACCCTTCGACAACGTGGATGTCGATGCGGTCATTTTCGACACATACGAGCGCATGATGACCAAGCTGATCGACGTCTCATCCGTGTTGCCGGAAGACACCTTCGTCGAGCTTTCATACGAGAACTTGATCGAAAACCCGCTTACCGAGCTCGAGCACATCTACGACACCCTCGGCCTTGGGGGTTTTGCCCCAACCCGCCCGCGTTTCGAGGCTTACCTGCGCTCCATCAGCTCCTACCAACGCAACAGCTATGCCGCCCGGGCTGATGACGTGACCAAGATCGATCGGCGCTGGCACAGCTACATCGATCACTGGGGCTACCGCCGTCGGCGGGCCCTCCACGAAACGGCGTGTGCGCCTTTGCTCGCTGACGCGAAACCCGCGTGAGACGCCTGCGCTACATGGCGGCAATGCTTACGCTCGCCTCCACGCTCGCCGCGGAGGCGACGGCTATCGACGGCGCGCCCGACCGATGCCGGTCCATCGAGCTTGTCGACCGCGACGGCGGCACGATCCTGCGCGGTGCCGAGGACATCGTCGTCGACCCCGCTCGTTCCACCGCCTATGTTTCGATCTATGACCGCTGGGGCGTCGAGGACGCCGCGGCAACCGGGACGCCCCTGCCCCAGGGAGGAATCTACGCCTTGCCCTTGAGCCCGGCGGATCGCCTCGAGGGCAGGGTGCCGGTCATCGACCTGACACGAGAGTTCAAGACGGGGCGCACCTTCCATCCTCACGGTATCGCTTTGCTCGATGGTGCCGAAGGCCGCCCGCCGACACTATTCGCGGTCAACAAGCAACTCAGCCTCGAGCCCGGTGGCGCCGTCAGGCCAAACCCCGTGATTGAGGTCTTCGGTCTTGCCGACGGCGCCTTGCATCACCGTCAAACCGTGCAGGACCCCGCGATCTGCCATCCAAACGACGTCGCCCCACTCGATCCGCGCGGCTTCCTCGTCACCAACGACCACGGCAACTGCACGGGGCCTGCGTTTTGGCTCGAGTGGGCCTTCGGTATGCCCTGGTCGAATGTCGTGCGCGTCGAGCTGGGGACCGCTTCGCCCAATGATCATCATGCGGTGCGCATGGCCGATGGTATCGCCTTCGCCAACGGTGTCGCGGTCAGCGAAGGGGAGCCGCCGACCCTCGTCGTCGCCGGGACGCGCGATCGGGCGCTGCATCTGTTCGAGTTGGGCAGCGAGACCGTGGTTTCAGCGCGCACTCACCACCGCCGCGTTCCGGTCGATGGCGCGCCGGACAACATCTCGCGCGACGAGAATGGCTGGCTGGTGGCCGTGCACCCGTCTTTGCTTAGGCTCGCGCGGCGGCTGCATCGTTGGTTCGAACCGGTCCCCGTCCCCAGTCGAGTCGTTGCGCTGAGTGATGATTTCACGCGTCAACACATCATCTTCGAGGACAAGGACGGGACCTACATCTCCGGAGCGACGGTGGCCGTTCGGCATCGTGGCCTGCTCCTCATCGGGTCCGCAAGCGACCACCGGCTGGCGGTCTGTGGCACCATCCGGCCTGAGTCTGAAAACCGCTCCTGACCAAGGCGAATGACGCAGCCTTGACCCGCATGGAGCGCCGCTCCAAGAATGGGACAACAGCGGCTTCGACGTGAACCGGAAGCCTCACCAATAACAACGATGACCGCATGTCCGATCCGGAGCGGAAGATCGAGTGCCCGACACACGGCGAGGCCTATGCCACCTTCGTGTGCCGCCACTTGGTGGACAACCCGCAACAGCGGTGGTTCTGCGACGCCCCCTCCAGGGATAACCGCTGGCCGGACGCTTGGTGTCACGACTGCGATCGGGCATTCCAAAAACACGGCGAATGGAATGACAGAAACGAGTCGGTTCTCGGCGTGCAGCTGATTTGCCACTGCTGCTATGAGGAGCGAAAGGCCAGCAGCGTAGCCCCCTTGATGGCGGCGCGGCGCGACGGGTGGAAGCCTTTTCTCTCCGAGGCCATCTCGGACTTGCAGACGAAGCAAGATCTGCTCGAAGAGCGGTTTGGACTTTCGAAGCACGAACGATGGGATTGGGACCAGGAAACCGGGGGCATCGTGTTCTCCAATGGGGGTGTGCCCGCTCTGGTGGCTCGAATTCAGTTCGTGGGATCGGTTTCGACGCTCAGTAATACTTGGTTGTGGTCCTGGGCCAATCCGAGCATCGAGGCGAAAACGGCCGATGACCTGCTCGCAGTTAGAACGTTCGGCGAAGCCGAGACCTTCGCCAACCTCACCGTTCCCAAGTGGCCCGCCGACGAGGTGGACGGCTGGGAGATGACGGCGGTTGCCGCAAAAATCCTCGATGCGCAAGGAGCCTATCGGACATCCGATGACAAAGGCTTCACATTCATGTTGCTGATGGAAGTCAGCGCCTCTTCGTGCTCCTGAGCCGATCGGTTCGGATTGACTCTTCTCCGTCGGATGATGAGTATCGATCACGCATTCGGTCTGCTTTTGTGAATCTGTTTCAGGTATCTTCCGTGCCCGATCCCTGTCTCGACCTGCGCCACTTGCAGATGATCGCCACGCTCGGTGAAGCCCCAAGGGTCACCGATGCCGCCGAACGCCTGGGCATCACGCCCTCGGCCCTGTCCCATCGCATCCGCGAGGCCGAGCGGCGGCTGGACGTGCCCCTCTTCACCCGGGTGCACAAGCGCTTGCGCATGACCCCGGCGGCCGAGCACCTGGCCCAGGTGGCCACGCGGCTGTTGGCGGACTTGGCCCGAGCCGAGGAGGACGCCCGGCGCATGGGCCATGGCGTGCGCCACGTGGTCAGGCTGGCGGTGGAGGCCTACAGCTCTTACCACTGGCTGCCGGCCTTTCTGCGCCGGTTACAGGAGGGGGAGCCGGAGGTCGGCATTCAGGTGGTGGCCGCGGCAGCGCGCAACCCCGTGGAGCGCTTGGCCGACCGCACCATCGACCTGGTCATTGTCTCTGGTGACATTGCCCGGCCAGGGACCGATCGGGTACATCTCTTCGACGACGAGCTGCTTTTCATCATGGCGCCCGACCATCGCCTCGCCGGGCGCGACACCGTCGAGGGCGCGGATATCGTCGGAGAGGATTTCATCACCACCAGCCGCATCCCCGAACCGGACCGGGAATACGCCAAGCTTTTCCGACCCAGCGGCAACTATCCGAACTGGACCGAGACCGTCGAGCTGCCGGAGGCCATCGTCGAGATGGTGGCCGCGGGCCTCGGCACCTCGGTGCTGGCCGGCTGGGCCGTTCAGGGATCCATCGACAGCGGCCGTATCGTCGGCGCCCGAGCGGGCCGCGCGGGCATCACCCTACCTTGGTATGCGCTTACCCGGGCCGGCGACGCCGCCGAGGACGGGATCAACCGACGGGTGGCGGCTGTGTTGGCTGAGTGGTGCCGAAACAGTGATGGCTTTCAAAGAAGAGAGGAGACCCGGTGATGCGCGTTGGATTCATCGGCCTGGGCACCATGGGGTTGCCCATGGCCCAGCGGCTGGAAGAGACGGGGGTCGACCTTCTCGGCTGGGATCGGGTTCCGCGGGCGGGCGACGGCCTGAAAGGGCGTGTCCAAAGCCTTGAGACCGTGGCCACCGGCGCCGACGCCCTTGTCACCATGCTGCCGGAGGGGGGCGACGTGGCCGCGGTGCACGAGACCCTGCTTTCGGGCGGGCTGTCCCCTGGCCGCCTGTTCCTGGACTGCTCGACCATCGATGTGGACGCGACCCGCCGCCTCGCCGCAACGGCCAACGATGCCGGTCACGGTTTCGTCGACGCGCCGGTCTCCGGCGGAGCGGAAGGAGCGCGCAGCGGAAGCCTCAGCTTCATGGTCGGCGGCGCGCCGGAGGACGTAAACCGGGCTCGGCCGTTGCTCGAGGCCATGGGCCCCAAGATCACCGAGTTCGGAGCAGCCGGCGCGGGCCAGGCGGCCAAAGCCTGTCACAACATGATCTGCGGCATCACGGCGCTCGGCGTCTGCGAGGCCTTCGCGCTCGCCGAGTCCTTGGAACTGGACCTGACCCGTTTCTTTCAGCTTTGCCAGGGCGCGGCGGCGCAAAGCTGGGTCCTGGAGAACCGCTGCCCGGTACCGGGTCCGGCGCCGGCGGCCCCGGCCTCCAATGGTTATGCGCCAGGGTTCGCCGCGCGCCTGATGGCCAAGGACCTGCGGCTGGCCCAAGCGGCGGCAGCGGCCGGCGGTCAGGACACACCTTTTGGTGCGGAGGCCGCCCGGCGGTTCACGGCTTTCGCGGAAGCCGGCGGCGGCGATCTGGATTTCTCCGCCATCTACCGGCAGATCCGCAAGAGCTAGTGTGGTGGTTTTGAAGTTTCTCCACTTATTGGGGCTGACTCGGCTAAGGAACTTCAAAACCTTAAACCACACGATACCCATGGTATTGCTAGTGCCCTTATCGACTCAGAAGTTCGTCCGGCGCTTGCCACCAATGGTGCGAACTTCTGTTTTGGGACACTAGCCGCCCGGGCCGCTCAAGATGTTCGTGAGCCGCGGGTCGCGATCACCGGTTTCCTCCATGACCGATCGCAATCCGGTCCAGAGATCTTCCAGTAAGTCCCGGCGTTCCGGGACTTGCGCGCAGTTGTGTATCTCACAAGGATCGGTCGCCAAGTCGTAGAGCTCGGCAAAGCCGTCTTCCTGGACCACCAGCTTCCAGTCGTCGCGGTAGTAGGCCCGCTGAACGACCGGCTCGTGGAGCCCGTAGTGCTGAGCCATGAGACCCATGCGCCCCAGCGCGGGAAGCCCCCCCTCCGCCTCGAGGAGGCTCCGGCCGTGGCATCGGGTCCCCCCGTCCAAGCCGCTGGCCCGCAAGACGGTCGGCGGGATGTCCAGGTTCGAGACCAGATGGTCGCAGACCTGACCGACTGGGACGCCGGGGCCGCGGAGAAGAAGTGGGATTCGCATGGTCTCCTCGACCATCAGATCCCCCTTGTTGGCGACCCCGCCGTTGGAGCCCACGGCGTCGCCGTGATCCGCGGTAAAGATCACCAGGGTACGCTCGGCAAGCCCCAGATGATCGAGCGCATCCAGGATCGCGGCGAGTGCCGCCTCGACCATCGCGCCGTGCTCCAGCGCCCGCGCGGTCATGCTATGCCAGCCCTCGGTATCGAGACCCAGAGCACGGGTCCAATAGTCGCGGTAGCGGCGGTGATGGGCCGGCCTGCCGGCCAGATCGAAGGAGAGATTGGCCGGCGGAACAACGCTGGCCTGATCCAATAGGCCGCGAAAGGGCGATGCCAAGAGGTAAGGCGGATGGGGCCCCCAAGTGTCCAAACGCAATAAGAAGGGCTCCTCACCCACGGACCGCAGCCAGGTTTTGGCCAGCTCCGCCAGAAAGAAAGCTTCGTGAGCCTCGGCCGGGCCGGTGAGGCGGGCCACACCGGACTCATAATCGAACCAATCACCGGCGTCCGTCAGGGAGATCTTCTCTTCGGTAGGAAGACCGGATTCGCCGGGCATCTCGATGACCGCCACCGGCGGCGCGAGGCCCCTGCGGTCCAGATAATCCCGGTAGGCGGCGGTGCCATAGGGATAGCCGTAGCCGCTGAGGGAGAACCCCTCGAAGCCGTAATCCATTGCCGAACGGTGGTTGTCCACATGCCACTTGCCGAACCAAGCGCAGCGATAGCCGGCTTCCATGAAGGGCTGATGGACCAGCCGGTCGCTTGGATCGAGGCCTGCCCGGCCGCCGAAGCGGCCGTCGTTCTCCGTCAGGCCGTGGGCATGGGGATAGAGACCCGTCAGCATGGAGGCCCGGGCCGGACTACAGATGGGCAGCACGCTGCGGGCGCGGGTGAAGCGCGTGCCTTCGCTGGCCAGTCGTGCTTGGAGAGGCGTGATCTCCGGTGAGGTGGTGCGGTTGCCGTGTGCCTGATGGTCACTCACCATCCAGAGAATGTTCAACGGCCGATCCATGTCTCGTCCAACTTGGCTCCGGCCTAGCTGCGCAGACGCGCGTTCTGCGGATCGTAGAACGGGGTCGGCGATATGCCGGCGCGCCGCCGC
>JBFELD010000049.1:0-9883 GCA_041552375.1 Kiloniellaceae bacterium
ACTCAAACCGCGAAAAGAGATAATTGGGATATCCCGGCCTCACATACGGGCCTCATTGGTCTCTCAGCACCACCGGGCCGATGCGCACAGGCCCTAACCCCCCGGGAAGAGGCGTTAATTGCGCACCACCAAAAACCTGGAAAATACGGTAATATCAATGTCTTAAGTCGTGGCGGAGGGAGTGGGATTCGAACCCACGACACGGTTCCCCGTGAACACGCTTTCCAGGCGTGCGCCTTAAGCCACTCGGCCATCCCTCCTCAACCGTCGACACCGGCCACCGCTCACGACCGCATGAAGGCGAAAAGAGATCTAACCGAGACACGACCGTCATGCAATGGTCAGACGCCGGCGAGTGGCCTTGGCGTGGCGCCGGCGCGGCAATTCTGTTAGTCTTCCTGGTCGGGTAAATCCGCAAGGGCCCGCAGGGTCGGTGGGCAATTCCAACGGAGTGAAGCAGATAGCCGGGGAACGATGATCGTTGCGCGCATCTTCGGATTCGTCTTGATCCTGATCGGGCTGGCCTTTCTGGGGCGCGACACGCTTGCCTCCGCCAGTGCCGGAAAGCTGGATTTCCTTGCTCTGGGAAAGCTGTGGTTCGACGTCGCCTCGGGTAGCCTGAACGCCTTGCAGGCGGCGACGGAGCGCTACGTTTCGGTTTGGCTTTGGGATGCCGTGCTGGCTCCCATGCTGCATTGGCCGGTGTTCGTCTATCCTTTGGTGCCCGGCCTGCTCTTGGCGATTTTCTGCCGCAACCGCCGGGAGGGACGCCAAGGCCGGCGGCTCATGCGGCGTCGCTGAGCATAGAGGCGCCAACGGCAACCTCATGAGCATCGCAACAGATAGGCCCTGCCCGCGATCGGTTTGTTCCATTCTTGGCGCAGAGTGAAATCGTCTTGTGAGAGCACGGCGAAGCCCTTCGCCAAGGCCAAGCGCTCGATATAGGCCTGGCTCTGCGCATAGCGCCCGGTGGGAAGCAGCTTGAAATCGCCGTCGTCCAAATCTTCGACGGAAAATGCGAATAAGCCGCCGCCCGGCATCCGCCCTGCGAGAGCGGCGAAGATCGGCTCCAGGTCTCCGATGTAGATAAAGACATCGGCGGAGAGCGCCAGGTCGTAGTCGCGATCGCGGCCGCTCCCCTCGGTGAGAAAGAACGCCACGTCCTCCTCGAAGACGTCTTCGTAGAGCCCCGAGCGACGGGCCGCCACCGCCATTCGCGGGGCGATGTCCAAACCGTCGACGGTCTCGACGAGATCGCGCACCTGGCGCGCCACCAGGCCCGTCCCGCAGCCCATGTCCAGCGCCCGGCGAAAAGGTCTGCCCTCGCCGGACCTCCCTTCGCGCCGCAAATGCACATCGAGGATGGTGCGCAACGCCTCGGGCGCGCTGTAGTCCAGCTTGCCCACCAGGTGTTCCTCGAAGCCCTCGGCATAGCGGTCGAAGATCTCGCGAATATGCCGCGCCGGCGCGATCGCTGTCGTGCGTCCTTCCACAGCATTCAACATGTGGGCCGCGCTGGGGTGGTTCGGCGCGACCTCGATCAGTCGGCGGTAGGCTCCGGCGGCCGCGTCGTCATCGCCCAGAGCTTGACGCATCATCCCGAGATTGAACAAAGCCTTGGCATAGGTCGGGTCGAACCGCAGGGCAGTCTCGTAACAGCCGCAAGCTTCCTCCGGCCGGCCGGCGCTCTGTAGGACGCAGCCGAGATTATACTGAAAGAGCGGACTGGAGGGCTGACGCGCGACGGCCTGGCGTGCGAAGGTGAGAGCTTCCTCCAGACGGCCTTGTTGTTGCAGGGCGCCGGCCAAATGGCCAAGCGCCCGGCTGTGGTCCGGGGCCTCGGCCAGAAGTGACCGGTAGGTCTCGATGGCCGCCTCGACCTCGCCGGCGGCGTGCAAAGCGTCGCCTAGGTAGCATCGGGTGTCGCGGTCCGCCGGTGCGAGTTCCAGCGCCCGCCGATAGGCCGCGCAGGCGTCTGCCGGTCGGCCGGAAAGACGCAGGTTGTTGCCCAAATTGCGCCAGGCGGCCAGGTGGTCCGGCTTCAGTTCGAGGCATCGTTCCAGATGTCCGCGCGCCTCGTCGTAGGCGCCCGCGGCCTGCAGTGCCGCGGCAAGGTTAGTTTGCGCGTCGGGGAAGTTCGGACGCGCGGCGAGCGCGCTTTTCAGGTGCCGGATGGCCGCTGCGGGGTCGCTCATCTGCAGGGCGGCGGCGCCGGCCAGGTTCAAGAGATCCGGGTGGGACGGGTGCCCGGACAGGAGCTGACGGTAAAGCGCATAAGCCTCGGCCAGCCGGCCGGCGCGATGATGTGCCAGCGCGCGCCTGACACCGTCGGCCAGTGCGGCCTCATTTTTGCTCCCTGAACCGCTTCGGCTCTCAGCCACGCCCTGCTCCTCGACACCGGCTCGACACCGGGTCAGTCGTCTCCCATCCTTAGCGCGGCCAGGAAAGCCGATTGTGGGATTTCGACGTTGCCGACCTGGCGCATGCGCTTCTTGCCCGCCTTTTGCTTGTCCAAAAGCTTGCGTTTGCGCGACACATCGCCGCCGTAGCACTTGGCGGTCACGTCCTTGCGCATCGCCGAGACGGTCTCGCGGGCGATGACCTTGCCGCCGATGGCGGCTTGGATGGCGATCTTGAAGAGCTGTCGGGGGATCAGCTCCTTCAGGCGCTCACAGAGGACCCGGCCACGGGTTTCCGCGCGCTCGCGGTGGACCACCATGGAGAGCGAATCGAGCGGCTCGCCATTGACGAGAATGGCCACCTTGACCAGATCGCTCTCGCGGTACTCTTGAATCTGATAGTCGAAGCTGGCATAGCCGCGGCTGACCGACTTCAGTCGGTCGTAGAAGTCGAACACCACCTCGTTCAGTGGCAGATTATAGACCACCATGGCTCGCGCGCCGGCATAGGTCAGCTCGACCTGTTCGCCGCGCCGGTCCTCGCAGAGCTTGAGCACGGCGCCCAAATAGTCGTCGGGCACCAGGATGGTGGCTTTGATCCAGGGTTCCTCGATGGAGGCGATCTTGACCACGTCGGGCATGTCGGCGGGGTTGTGAAGTTCTTTTTGCGTGCCTTCGGTCATGTTGATGCGATAGACCACGGAGGGGGCTGTGGTCACCAGGTCCAGGTCGAACTCCCGCTCCAGACGTTCCTGCACGATCTCCAGGTGCAAGAGCCCCAGAAAGCCGCAGCGGAAGCCAAAGCCGAGCGCTGCCGAGCTCTCCGGCTCAAAGAGAAAGGAGCTGTCGTTGAGGGCGAGCTTCGCAAGGCTGTCGCGCAGGGCCTCGTAGTCGTTGGCATCGACGGGAAAGAGGCCGCAGAAGACGACCGGAACCGAGGGCGCGAAACCCGGCAGCGCCTCGGCGGTCGGCCGCCGCTCCTCGGTAATGGTATCGCCGACACGGCAGTCGGCGACCGACTTTATGGATGCGGTCAAAAAGCCGATCTCGCCGGGCCCCAGGCGCGTGCCGTTGACCATCTTCGGCGTGAAAGCGCCCACCTTGTCGACTTGATGCAGCGCGCCCGAGCCCATCATACGGATTTTCATGCCGGGCTTCAGCTCGCCGTCGATCACCCGCACCAGCGTGATAACGCCCAGATAGCTGTCGTACCAGCTATCCACGAGCATGGCCTTCAGGGGCGCCTCGGGGTCGCCGGCCGGTGCCGGCAAGCGGGTCACCAACGCTTCGAGCACCTCGGAGACGCCGGCGCCGGTCTTGGCGGAGATGGCGATGGCGTCGGCCGCGTCGAGGCCGATGACCTCCTCGATCTGTTCGCGCACGCGCTCGGGCTCGGCCGCCGGCAGATCGACCTTGTTGAGAACCGGGATGACCTCGTGGTCGTTGTCGATCGCCATGTAGACATTGGCCAGGGTCTGGGCTTCCACGCCCTGACTGGCATCGACCAGCAAAAGCGAGCCCTCGCAGGCGGCAAGGGACCGGCTCACCTCATAGGAAAAGTCGACATGGCCCGGCGTGTCGATCAGGTTGAGCTGATAAGTGTCGCCGTCTTGCGCCCGATAGCTCAAGCGGACGGTCTGAGCCTTGATGGTAATGCCGCGCTCGCGCTCCAGCTCCATCGAATCCAGCACCTGATCCTTCATCTCGCGGGCGCTGAGGGCGCCGCAAAGCTGGATCATGCGATCGGCCAGCGTCGACTTTCCATGGTCGATGTGGGCGATGATCGCGAAGTTTCTGATGTGCTCGAGATCGCTCATTGGATCGGGTCTGACTGCCCTTGCAGGGTGCTTGGATCGGCGCGTGGCCGGCAGGAAGATAGGGCCGGCATCGGCCTCTGGCAACGGAAAGTCTGGTTCCCGAGCGTCCCGTGATCGGCCTCATGCGCACTGCCGTGTGCGATTTACGGCGGTCGCGTATTAACCCTGGTTGGCTAGGGAAAACCTCTATCCGGGTGTCGGGCCGCGAATTTTTCTCCGCGCGCGGTTAACAAGAGAGCATTGTGGCTGTATTGTGGAGGCGTCACAAAGGGGCCATCTTTACGAATTTTAAAATTCGGGCCTTAAGGATTAGGCCCATTGACTTTCGTATAAACGGAAATCGTGGATCAGGAAAAGATGAAACGAAAGAGCTATGTAAGCCGACTTTCGATCTCCTTGGTGATCTCCTGCCTTGTCTTGAGCTCGGCTCCCCTCGGCATCGACGCGGCGCACGCCGCCAAGAAGCGTAACGAGTCCCGGTGGTTCCTGCAGAACGTCTGCATGGCCAACGCCACAAAGCTTCTCGGCCGCTCCGATTGGGAAGAGTACGACAACGAGGCCAATGCGGCCCGGCAGCGTTTGAAAAGTCGCGGTGTTCCCGAGGCGCACCTGAAGGAGATGGAGGACTTCACCGTCAACACCATCCGCTCCACCACGACCGCGCAGAACGTCCACAAGGGCCCGCAACTCTGCATTCAGTGGTATAAGACCTGAGCCTTCGGGTCTTACCCGGATCGCAACCCCGCCCTACGGCGGGTCGGTCGTGCATGTCTGGGCTCCGGCATCGTCCGGAAGGCTTTGCAAAGGTCGGAGGGCTGCCCTAATCTTCGCCAGGGGCTCGCTGTACGCGTACCCCTGCGCGAGGGATCGTCCCTGGCGCCGATTGCGTTGTCAGATGAGAGTAAGTCCATGACCCCCGAACCGATCCTGCAAGAACGCGAGGGGCCCGTTGTCCGGGTCACCTTGAACCGCCCCCATGTCCTCAATAGCCTCGACCTCGGGATGATGCGCGTGCTCGCCCCGATGATCGAGGAATTGGCCGCCGACGCGAGTGTCCGGGCCGTGATCCTGACCGGTGCCGGCGCGCATTTCATGGCCGGCGGCGATCTCGGCTTCTTCAAGGAGGCCTTCCTCACCGTCGAGGGCGAGGCCCGAAAGGACGCCTTTCGGGGGCTGATCGGTCGCCTGCACGAGAGCATCGTCACTATCGCCCGCATGGAAAAGCCGGTCATCGCTCAGGTGCAAGGCTCGGCCGCGGGAGCCGGGCTCAGCCTCATGCTGGCATGCGACCTGGTGATCGCCGCGGACGACAGCCGCTTTACCGCCGCCTATGAAAAAGTCGGAACCACGCCCGACGGCGGCCTCACTTTTGCGCTGCCGCGTTTCGTCGGCCTGCGCAAGGCCATGGAGATCGCTCTCATCGGCGAGACGCTGAATGCCGAGCAGGCGCTCGCGCTGGGGCTCGTCAACAAGGTCGTGCCGGCCCAGACCCTGGCGGAGGAGACAGACAAGATCGCTCAGCGACTGGCCAGCGCCGCCGCCGGGTCCAGCGCGGGCTGCAAGCGCCTGATCCGCGCCTCTTTCGAGAACGACCTGGAAACCCAGCTTGCGCTGGAGCGCGAGGCCTTCGCCGACTGCACGGTCACCGCCGATTTCGAGGAGGGGGTGAGCGCCTTTACCGAAAAGCGCAAGCCGCGCTTCGGCCAGGGTTAGCCGCCAGAGGCACCCTCGGTCGCTTCGGCCTCCTCCGGCAAGCGCGCGCCGGCGCGCCAGTCCCGGGGCGGGATGAAGCGCCCGCGCCAGAGGCCGCGCCCGGCCTCGCGGGCGCCTGCTTCGAAGGCGCGATAGGGCCCGCCCGCCGCCCCGTCGGCCAAGGCCCAACCGGTGTAGGTCATCCCCTCGGCAAGGTCATAGCCTTCGGAAAAGCAACGCGCCTCGATGGTGCCATCGGCCAAGGGGACCTTGTTAAGGGGCTCGCAGCGTACCTCGGCGCTGCCGGCGACGAGGTCCATCAGCGCCGCGCGCGCAATCTCATCGCAAGGGTAGAGATGCGAGGTCAGCCAGCAGCGCTGCCCGGGCTCCGGCGCGTCGATTCCCACCAAGCGATAGTGTGTGCCGTTCAGCTCGATCGTCTCCGCGGACAGCACCGTGACGCTGTCCTGGGCTCGGGCCAAGGCCTGCGGCAGCAGGAGAGCCAGGGCGAATGAGAGACCCAAGAAAGACCGTGACATCCAAATACACCCTTTCGTCTCAGGTGCGCAGCACGCCGCCGGTCGCCTTTTCCACCTTGGCGACGATCTTCTGCGACACGGCGGCGATCTCCTCGTCGGTCAAGGTCTTTTCGGTCGGTTGCAGGGTCACGGTAATGGCAAGCGACTTCTTTCCGGGGCCCAGCGCTTCGCCGACATAAAGATCGAATAGCTCGACCTCGGCGATCAGGGCCTTGTCGGCGCCCTTGGCGGCGCGCACGAGCTTTTCCGCGGCCACGCTCTCGTCGATGACGAAGGCGAAATCCCGCCGCAGGGGTTGGAAGGGCGACAAATGCAATGCCGGTCTGAGACTGCCATCCTTCGCCTTGGGCTCGGGCAGGGCCTCAAGAAAGACCTCGAACGCGACGGCCGGGCCACGCAGGTCCAAGGCCCTAAGCACCCGTGGATGCAATTCGCCGAACCGGGCCAGCACTTTCGGGCCGAGCCTGAGGGCGCCATAGCGGCCGGGGTGATAACAGGCTGGCGGTGCCTCTTGGTCGATCTGAAGATTGTTCGTCGGGGCCCCCAGCGCCGCGAGCACCGCCATGGCGTCGGCCTTGGCGTCGAAGGCGTCGAGGGGTCGGGACTTTTCCTGCCAATGGGCGGGCAGTGGGCGTCCCGCGCGAAGACCGGCCGCGACCAGGCTTTGTCCCTCGGGGCTGGCGTCGGCGTATTGCGGCCCGACCTCGAACAACGCCGTGTCGGCAAAGCCGCGATCGGCGTTGCGCGCCGCGGCGGCGGCCAGTCCGGGCAGTATCGACGGGCGCATGACATCGAGATCGCTGGAGATCGGATTGATCAGACGCAGGCTCGGATCCGCTCCCCCGAACGCCCCAGCCAGATCGCTGGAGATGAAGGAAAAGGTCACCACCTCGTCGAGACCGCGCCAGGCAAGCGCGCGCCGCGCCCGGCTCTCACGGCGTTGGGTAAGGGTCAGGACCGGCTCCGGCAACTCGCTCTCGCGGGGCAAGGCGATCGGCGGGATGGTGTCGTAGCCTTGGACCCGCAGCACCTCTTCGACCAGGCAGGCCTCGCCTTCCACGTCGCCGCGCCAGCTGGGCACCGCGACCGTGAAGGTTTCCTGAGCCTGCTCGACCGCGAAACCCAGGTCCTTTAGGATCGCCGCCTGGCGATCGGATGCCACCTCGACGCCGCCCAGGCTGCGCACCCGCTCGGGCCGGAAGGCGATCTCCCGTTCGACCGCCGGGAGCGCACCGGCGCTCACCACCTCCGAGGCTTCGCCGCCGCAGATCTCGACGATCAGACGCGCCGCCACCTCGGCCCCCCAGAGCGCGGAGTTCGGATCCAGGCCGCGCTCGAATCGGAACCGCGCATCGGAAAGGATACCGAGTTGTCGCCCGGTTGCAGCGGTCCGGACCGGATCGAAGAGCGCCACCTCGAGGAAAACGTTGGTGGTCTCGGCCGTGCAACCGGTCAGCTCGCCGCCCATGACGCCGCCGATCCCCTGCGGGCCGTTGCCGTCGGCGATGACCACCATGGACGGGTCGAGGCGGTAGGTCTCGCCGTCGAGCGCCAGGATCTCCTCGCCTTCGGTGGCCATGCGCATGGTGAGGTCGCCTGCCAGCTTGTCGGCATCGAAGACATGCAAAGGGCGGCAGAGGTCGTAGGTGACGTAGTTGGTGATATCGACCAAGGCCGAGATGGGGCGCAGGCCGATGGCGGTCAAACGCCGCTGCATCCACTCGGGGCTCGGGCCATTTTTGACGCCGCGAAAGGTGCGGCCGACGACGAAAGGACAAGCGGGCGACAATTCGCCCGGCAAATCGCGGAGCCACTTGACCGGGCTCTCGAAGGTTCCCTGAACCGGTGAGACGTCAGCTGGTTTCAAGGTGCCGAGCCCGGCCGCGGCAAGGTCCCGCGCGATCCCCCGCACGCCCAAGCAATCGGCCCGATTGGGCGTGATGGCCACGTCGATCACCGCATCGTCGAGGCCCATCACCTCCGCCATCGGCGCGCCCAAGGGCGCCTCCGGGTCGAGATCGATGATGCCTTCATGCTCGTCGGAGAGGCCCGTCTCGCGCTCGGAGAGCAGCATCCCGTTGGAGGCCTCACCGCGGATGGCTCCGGCCTTCAGCACCATGTCGGTGCCGGGGATATAGCTGCCGGCCGCGGCGAAGACGCCCTTCATGCCGGCGCGCGCGTTGGGCGCGCCGCAGACCACCTGAACCACCTCCTGGCCGGTATCGACTTGGCAGACCCTTAGGCGGTCGGCGTTGGGGTGCGGTTTGGCCTCGAGCACATGGGCCACGGTGAAGGGCGCAAGCTCGCGCGCGCGGTCCTCGATCCCCTCGACCTCGAGGCCGAGGAGGGTCAGCCGCTCGGCGATGGTGTGCGCATCGGCATCGGTCTCCAGATGATCCTTGAGCCAAGAGAGCGTGAACTTCATGGCCTAGAGCCCCCGCACCATGCTCGGCACGTCGATGGGCGAGAAGCCGTAGTGCTTGAGCCAGCGTAGGTCCGCCTCGTAGAACGGGCGCAGGTCCGGCATGCCGTACTTCAGCATGGCGATCCGCTCGATCCCGACGCCGAAGGCGTAGCCTTGATAGACGCTGGGGTCGATGCCGCAGTTCTCCAGCACCTTGGGATGGACCATGCCGCAGCCGAGGATCTCCAGCCAGTCCGAGCCGGCGCCGATCTTGAGCTGGCCCCCCTCGCGCGAGCAGCCGATGTCGACCTCGGCCGAGGGCTCGGTGAAGGGAAAGAACGAGGGCCGGAAGCGCAGCGGCAGGTCGCTCACCCCGAAATAGGCACGGCAGAACGCCGTGAGCGTGCCCTTCAGATGACCCATGTGGGTCGAGCGGTCGATCACAAGGCCCTCGACCTGATGAAACATCGGCGAATGGGTGGCGTCGTGATCGGCGCGAAAGGTTCGGCCCGGGGCGATGACCCTGAGCGGCGGCTCGTTGGTCTGCATGTAACGGATTTGCACCGGTGAGGTGTGGGTGCGCAGGACCTTGCGTTCCCCGGTTTCGTCCTCGGGCAGGTAGAAGGTGTCATGCTCTTGGCGCGCCGGATGGTCGGGCGGAATGTTCAGTGCGGTGAAGTTGTGGAAGTCGTCCTCGACGTGAGGGCCGACGGCGACGCGAAAGCCCATCTCGCCGAAGATGGCGACGATCTCCTCGATGGTCTGGCCGATGGGATGCAGGCAGCCGACCGGATTGGGGCGGGCCGGCAAAGAGACATCGATACCCTCCTCGCACAGGCGGGCCTCCAGCGAGACGTCCTCGAGCGCAGCCCGGCGGGTCTCGATCGCCTCGGTAAGCACGGCCTTGACCTCGTTCAGCGCGCGACCCATCTCCTTGCGCTGGTCGGGCGGCAGCTCGCCCAGAGCCTTCAGGCGTTGGGTAATCTCGCCCTTCTTGCCGAGGGCGGCGACCCGCAGGCCTTCGAGCTGCGC
>JBFELD010000050.1:0-9866 GCA_041552375.1 Kiloniellaceae bacterium
ATAAAAGACGGCGTTGCGGGCATGTGCCTCGGGGTCGCGGGGCTTGCCGGTCCAAAGGATGTGCGACACGCCCCGGATGGTCTCGTCCTCGGGATGGACGACCTCGACCGTCTCGTTCAAGGCCCGTCGCAGCAGAGGGGACAAGCGTTGGATATCGCCCGGCGTGAGCGCCTCGAGATCGCTGTAGTTGGATTGGGACTCGACGATGGCATAGAAGTTTCCGCCGTAGGCGATATCGACGGTCAGCTCGCCGAGCTCCGGGCAGTCGACGGTGACGGCGGGGGCTGCCAGATAGGAGCCGACGTTGGTGATCCGCACTGCCTCGACCAGGCCGTTTTCCATGACGTAGGCGGCATCGACGCGGCCGGCGGGCGTCTCCAGCTTCAGGACCCCAGGTTCGCGCGGCTGCGCCAATCCTCTCTCCAAAGCGAAGGTGACGGTGCCGATGGTGCCGTGGCCGCACATGGGAAGGCACCCGCTGGTCTCGATGTAGAGAACGCCGATATCGCAATCCTCGCGCGTCGGCGGATAGAGAATGGCGCCCGACATCATGTCGTGGCCGCGCGGCTCGAACATCAGGCCGGTGCGGATCCAGTCATAACGGGCGAGGAAGTCTTGGCGCCGCTCGCTCATGCTGGCGCCGTCGAGCGGCGGGCCGCCGGCGGCGACCAGGCGCACCGGATTGCCGCAGGTATGGCCATCGACGCAGAAAAAGGTATTGGGCTTGATGAACTGGTTGTTGCCGCTCATGAAACTTGCCCTGATGCCAAAGGGGTCGCCGGGGGGTCGCCGCGCGTCCGGCCTTCGTTGTACCGCGACGGTACCGGAGGGCAAAGTGGCATTTTGCCGTGGCTCCGGCCCGATCTTCCCGGTTGACGGCTTTGACGCGGCCGGCGCGGCGGCTATAGTCGAGCTATGTCCATGCCTGATGATATCACCTTGAAGTTTCCGCCTCCCTCGGGCCTGCTCCAGCCCGACGAGGGGCCTCCGTTCGAGATCTTGAACCCTGACAGCGAAAAGCCGGTGGTGCTCATCGCTGATCACGCGACGCGGTTCATTCCCCGCGCGTTGGGCAATCTGGGCCTCGACGAAGCCAGTCTCCTGCGCCATATCGCCTGGGACATCGGCATTGCCGAGGTGACCCGGGCCTTGGCCGGCCACTTGGGTGTGACAGCGGTCCTCAGCCGCTTTTCCCGTCTCGTGATCGACCCCAACCGCCCGCTGGGCTCGCCCGCCTCGATACCGGAAGAGAGCGACGGCGTGCCAGTGCCGGGAAACCGCGGTCTCGATCCCAGGGCGCGGGACCTGCGTGCGGCCACCTTTTTCGCGCCCTATCATGCCGCCATCCGGCGCGTGCTTCAGATCCATTTGAAGGCTGGGCGCCATCCGGCGTTGATTTCCATGCACTCCTTCACACCGGTTCTGGAGTCGAGCGAGCGACCGTGGAAGATCGGAATCCTATGGAACGAGGATCCGCGTTTGCCTCGGCCGTTGATCGCGATGCTGCGGGCTCTCGATATCCCGGTCGGCGACAACGAGCCTTACAGTGGCCGCGATGCCCATGGCTATACCCAACACGTGCATGGTGATGATCGTAGACTGGCCAACGCCTTGATCGAAGTGCGTCAGGACCTGATCGACACCCATCACGGGGCCGAGGAGTGGGCCGCCACCCTGGGCGAGATTCTGCTGGCGGCCCTGGCGGATCCCGAGCTTTACGAGCCGTTCCGCCCCGACCGATACACGGAGGACTGATGGAGCCGAGCTTCACCATCGGTATCGAGGAGGAATATCTTCTCGTCGACAGGGAAACACGCGATCTGGCGGTCGACCCGCCGAAGAGCTTTATGAGCGAGTGCGAGAAGCGTCTGAAAAGCCGTGTCAGTCCCGAGTTCATGCAGTCCCAGATCGAGATCGGTACGAGCAAGTGCGCGAACGTGTCCGATGCGGCGGCGGAGCTGCTGGAGTTACGCTCCACGGTGGCCGAGATCGCCGGCAAGCACGGCATGGCGCCGATCGCGGCCTCGACCCATCCCTTCGCCGAGTGGGACGCGCAAAAGCATACCCGCAAGGACCGCTACGACATCCTGGCGCGCGATATGCAGGCCGTCGTGCGGCGCCTTTTGATCTGCGGCATGCACGTCCATGTCGGCCTCGACGACGACGATCTGCGCCTCGATCTGATGCAGCAGATCTCTTATTTCCTGCCGCATCTCTTGGTGCTCTCCACTTCCTCGCCTTTCTGGCGCGGGGAGAACACCGGCCTCAAGTCCTATCGCCTTTCGGTCTTTCACGAGATGCCGCGCACGGGCCTGCCGGAGACCTTCGACAGCTACGGCGAGTACCAGCGTCACGTCAACGTACTGGTCGGTGCCGGGGTGATCGAGGACGCGACCAAGATCTGGTGGGACGTGCGGCTGTCTTGCCGCTTTCCGACCCTGGAGATGCGCATTGCCGATATCTGCACGCGCCTCGACGATACGCTGACGGTGGCGACCATATACTTGTGCTTGCTACACATGCTCCACCGTCTCAAGCGGGACAATCAGCGCTGGCGCGGCTATTCCAACATGCTGATCCAGGAGAACAAGTGGCGCGCCCAGCGCTATGGTTTCGACGAGGGCCTGATCGACTTCGGTAAGGGGGTCATCGTCCCTTATGAATCCTTGCTGGAGGAGATCATCGCCCTGACCACACCCTCCGCCGAGGAGTTGGGCTGCAAGGAGCAATTGCTGCACGCGCGCACCATACTCGGCCGTGGCACCGGCGCGCACGAGCAAGTGCGGGTCTATGATGAGGCGATCGCCGCGGGGGCCGACAAGAAGGAGGCCCTGAAGGACGTCGTAGACTTTCTCATCGGGGCCTTTTTGCCTGATTAGTGGACTGGACAAGCCGGGCCCGAGAGCCAATCTCTAAGACCGAGAAAAGCATAGCTTGTGAGAAGGAGTTTCCCATTGATGGACGACAGCACCCGGACCGAGCTCGAGGCAGCCGCCTTCCGCCGCATGGTCGAGCATCTGCGCGAGCGTACCGAGGTTCAGAACATCGACCTGATGACCCTGGCCGGCTTTTGCCGCAACTGCCTGTCCAAGTGGTATCGTGCCGCGGCGGAGGACCGGGGGATCGACATGGGCCTCGAAGAGGCGCGCGAGATCGTTTACGGCATGCCCTACGACGACTGGAAGGCCAAATACCAGACCGAGGCCTCGGCTGATAAGCGCGAGGCCTATGAGGCCAGACGCAAGGAGCTGGGTATTTAGAATTTGTGGATAACCGGTGCCGCGAGGGCGTTGCTTCGTGCCTGAGCCGCGGGTAGTTTGCCGGCTTTCACGTTCAATCATCCGGACGTCCATTCAAGGAGAGGTGAGCCATGCCCGATAGCGGAGGCATCGCGGCCGAGCGGCTGCGCTCGTTCGTCGAGAGAATCGAACGCCTGGAGGAAGAGAGGGCCGCCCTCGGCGCCGATATCAGGGAGGTCTATTCCGAGGCCAAGGGCGTCGGTTTCGATATCAAGGTCATGCGTCAGCTTGTCCGCTTGCGCAAGCTCGACAGCCAAGATCGTCAGGAGCAGGAGGCCGAGCTCGATCTCTACAAATCGGCGCTCGGGATGGGCTGACGCGCCTTCCCGGTCACTCGGCGGCCAAGGGGCGAGCATTCGGATCGCGGAAACGCGTCAGAAGCTCCGCCTCGCGCACCTTCGCCTTCTCGATATTCTCTGCTTTCACATGACCGTAGCCGCGGATCTCCTCGGGCAGGGCGGCCAGCGCCACCGCGGCCTCGTGGTTGTCCGCCGTCAGCTTGGCCAAGAGCTCGTCCATCAAGGTCTCGTACTGGGCGATGAGGGCGCGTTCTTGGCGTCGCTCGGCGGTCCAGCCGAAAGGATCCAGAACCCCACCACGTAGACCGCGCAGACCCGCCAGCATTCTCAATACCGGGAAGATCCAGGCGCCGTATTCGCGCTTTATGGGGTGGCCGCTATGGGCATCGCGGGGTGAGAGAAGCGGCGGGGCGAGGTGCAGGGAGAGCTTGTAGTCGCCGGCGAACTGACGGCGGAGCTTGTCGCGGAATTCCGGCGCGCTATGGAGGCGTGCCACCTCGTACTCGTCCTTGATGGCCAGGAGCTTGAAGTAGCCGCGCGCGGCGGTCCGCGCGAGATCCTGGCGGCCCGGCGCGGCCTTTTCCTCGGCCGCCGCCACACGGGCGACGAAGGCCTTGTAGCGCTCCGCATAGGCCCGGTTCTGATAGTCGCTCAAGAAGTCGGCCCGGCGGGCGATGACCTCTTCAAGGGTAGTCGCGATCCGGTGGCTTGCCGGCGGCTCGGCGGGGGCCGCTATTCGCTCGACAGCGGCCAGGTCGACGGCGGCACGCCGGCCCCAGGTGAAGGCCGCCTTGTTGGCCTCGACCGCCACCTCGTTGAGTTCGATCGCTTGGTCGATAGCGGCCTCTCCGACCGGGACCAGCCCTTTCTGCCAGGCGTAGCCGAGCATGAAGAGGTTGGTGGCGATGGAATCTCCGAGCAGCGCGGTGGCCAATCGCGTCGCCTCGACGAAGTCCGCGCGTCGGGGACCGGTGGCCTGGGCGATGAGGTCCGTCAGCTCCTGTGCGGGGAAGGGAAGATCCGGGTTTCGCGTGAAGTCGCCGGTCATCACCTCGTGACTGTTGACCACAGCCCGCGTGCGGTCGGCGCTGATTTTCGACAACGCCTCGAAATCGGCCGTCACCACCAGGTCGCAGCCGAGGACGGCATCGGCATTGCCGGCCGAGATGCGAACGGCGTGAATGTCTTCCGGCCGCTCGGCCAGTCGCAGGTGGGAGACCACCGCGCCGCCTTTCTGCGACAGGCCGGTCATGTCGAGCACGGTGATGCCCTTGCCCTCGATGTGGGCCGCCATGCCCAAGAGGGCCCCGATGGTCACCACGCCGGTACCGCCGACGCCGGTGACGAGGATCGAGTAAGGCTCGGCAAGGCTCGGCAGCTCGGGCTCAGGCAGGACCGGCCAGGGCTGCCCGCTTGCGGCCGCGCCGGCCTCGGATGCCGCTTTCACTTTGCGGATCTTGCCGCCATGGACCGTCACGAAACTGGGGCAAAAGCCCTTTACGCAGGAAAAGTCCTTGTTGCAGGACGACTGATCGATGGCCCGCTTGCGGCCGAACTCCGTCTCCAGCGGTACCACGGAGACACAGTTGGACTGTACCGAGCAATCACCGCAGCCTTCGCAGACCAGGTCGTTGATGAAGACCCGCTTCGGCGGGTCGGGATAGAGCCCGCGCTTGCGCCGCCGCCGCTTTTCTGCCGCGCAGGTCTGGTCGTAGAGAAGAACGGAGACGCCCTCGGCCTGGCGCAGCTCCTTTTGCACCCGGTCCAACTGGTCGCGGTGCTCGATGTGCACGCCTTCGGCCCACTTGGTGCCGATGGGGTACTTGTCGGGCTCGTCACTGACCACGACGATGCGGTTCACCCCCTCGGCCTGAAGCTGGCGGGTGATCCGGGCCGGCGTCAGGGGACCGTCGACCGGTTGGCCGCCGGTCATGGCCACGGCGTCGTTGTAGAGCAGCTTGTAGGTGATGTTGACCTCGGCGGCGACGGCGGCACGCACCGCCAATATGCCGGAGTGATAGTAGGTCCCGTCGCCCAGGTTGGCGAAGACGTGCTTGGTCTTGGAGAAGGGCGCCTCGCCGATCCAGGGCACACCCTCACCGCCCATATGGGTGTAGAAGCTGGTGCTGCGGTCCATCCACAGTACCATCCAGTGGCAGCCGATGCCGGCCATGGCGCGGCTATCGTCGGGGACCTTGGTCGAGCTGTTATGCGGGCAGCCCGAACAGAACCAGGGCAGGCGCTTCATGCTCGCCGCCTTGGTCTGAAGGGCTTGTTCCTTATGAAGCAGGAACTGCAGGCGCTTATCCATGTCCTCGCTGGAGTGGAAGCGGGCGATGCGCCGGGCGATGGCCCGGGCGATGCGCGCCGGGGTCAGCTCGCCGGTCGAGGGCAGGATCCAGTCCTCCTCCTCGTCGAACTTGCCGATGACCCTCGGGCGCACGTCGGCGCGCCAGTTGTAGAGCTGCTCTTTGAGCTGATTTTCGATGACCGCGCGCTTTTCCTCGACCACCAGGATCTCGTCCAAGCCCTCGGCGAACTGGCGCACGATCTCTCGCTCCAAGGGCCAGACCATGCCGACTTTCAGCAACGTGATGCCGAGCTCGGCCGCCTCCTCGTCGGAGATCCCGAGATCCAGCAACGCCTGGCGCACGTCGAGATAGGACTTGCCCGAGGTGACGATACCGAAGCGCGGTTTTCTGGCCTCGATCATGACCTTGTTGAGGCCGTTGACGCGGGCAAAGGCAAGCGCGGCGTAAAGCTTTTGGCTGTGGAGGCGTGCTTCTTGCTCCATGCGGTCATCGGGCCAGCGGATGTTGAGCCCGTCCGCCGGCATTTCGAAGTCGTCAGGGCCCGGAAGCTGGATGGAGATCCGCTGCGGGTCGATGACGCAGGAGGCCGAGGACTCGACCGTCTCGGCGATGACCTTGAAGCCGACCCAGCAGCCCGAGTAGCGCGACAGCGCCCAGCCGTAGATCCCAAGATCCAGGAACTCCTGCACCCCCGCCGGGGAGAGCACCGGGATCATGGCGTCCATGAAGGGGTACTCGCACTGATGGCTGGAGGTCGAGGACTTGATCGGGTGATCGTCGCCGGCGACCAGGAGGACACCGCCGTTACGGGCCGAGCCGGCCATGTTGCCGTGCCGCAGGGCGTCGCCGGAGCGGTCCACCCCCGGCCCCTTGGCGTACCACATGGCGAAGACGCCGTCATAGCGCCCGTCGCCGAGCAGCCCCACTTGCTGACTGCCCCACACCGCGGTAGCGGCCAAGTCCTCGTTGATGCCCGGCTGGAATTGGATGTGGTTCCTCTCGAGAAACCGCCGGGCGCGCCAAAGCTGGAGATCGAAGCCTCCCAGCGGTGAGCCGCGGTAGCCCGATATGAAGGCCGCCGTGTTCAGCCCGGCGGCGGCATCGCGCTGGCGCTGCATCATCGGCAGGCGCACCAAGGCCTGAATGCCGGTCAGGTAAACCCGTCCGGCGTCGAGAGCGTATTTGTCGTCGAGGGAAACGGCATGCTTGGTCATGGTCACGAGGCCATCCATCGCAGTCACTTACCGGGAAAAAAGTTAAACAGTGCTGACCTAAATCGCAATGATCGCGGGGCGTGAGCCGGAAAAAAGCAAGGATACTAGCCGCTGCATCGTACGAGCGGTTCGATGAGAACCGGGAAACACGCCGTCACGAAAGAAAAGTATCCTCGTCTTAGGAGCGCCGATTCACCCCGCGGCGGCGCTCCCCCGTGGCCAGAGAACCGGGAACCAGTCTTCGCGTAGCCGCTCGCCGGCCCGCTGGCCGATCCCCGGGAAAGGGGGTGATGTCCGCCCGCGGCGCTCGGCGAAACGTGCGTCGTCGCCCAGCCAGCGGTGGGAGAAGGCCCGCCGCCGGGCCCCGGTCGGGTTGCCGGCGGCGCCGTGGACGGCGCGAAAGCTGAAAAGCACCGCATCGCCGGGCGCCAGCGCCCAAGAGACGATCTCGTGGCGATCGGGCTCGGCGTCTATATCGGGCAAATCCATGAAGGCGTCTTCGTCATCGTAGAAATCGGCATCGCTCAGCCATTTGACCGGGCGCACCATCTTGTCCCAGTGGTGTGAGCCCTTGATGATTTGCAGCGAGGTCTCGCGCGGCACCGGGTCGAGCGGCATCCAGAAGCTGACCGTTTGGTGACCCTCGACGCAGTAATAGGGGATATCCTGGTGCCAGGGCGTGCGCTTTTCCGTGCCCGGTTCCTTGACCAGCACGTGCTCGTGGAAGAACTGAGCGGTGCGCGAGCCCATCACCTCGGCGGCGATGCGAGCGGCATCGGACTCTAGGACGAAGCGCTCGAACTCCGGGATGCGTCGCCAGTTGCAGTAATCGTCGAAGAAGCGTCCGGGCTCGCCCGGTTTCGTGTTCTCGGCCCCATAGTCGCCGGGGGCGGCCATGTTCGCCTCCACGCCGCGCTCGAGAGAGCTGATCCAAGCCGTGAAGATCCCACGCAGGCAGACCGCTCCGTCGCGCTGGAAGGCCTCGACATCGGTCGATGGGAGGAGGCCGCGCCCATCGCCGTCATCAGCCGTCTTGTCCAGCGTCTCGGTCATGAGCGGGATCGCATCTCCCATTTGTGTTCGCCTGGTCACAGATCCTATCATGACCATGTCGCGACAGCCCAAACCAAGAGTCCAGAAAAATCTCAAAAGCCGCTCATTCTCCCCCGTCAACACCGGCAAAGCACCGCCCGCAGGATGTGCTGGAGCGCCGCTTGTGTGCGGTCCTGCGTACCGACCCCTGGCGCATGGCCGTGCTCGAAGCCGCGCGTGACCTCGCGCTGCCGAACTGGGCGGTGGGGGCGGGCTTTCTGCGAAGTGCCGTTTGGGATCGCTTGCATGGTTATGCCGAGCCTTCGCCGCTGTCCGATATCGACCTCCTGTTCTTCGACCCGGCCGATTGCTCGCCGGCGCGCGAGGCGAGTGCGGAGACCCAACTGGGTGCGCGGATGACCGCCGGGCTGTGGGAAGTACGCAACCAGGCGCGCATGCACCTGATCCACGGTCACTCTCCTTACCGGAGCTTGGAGGAGGGGCTCAGCCACTGGCTCGAGACGCCGACCGCCGTGGCGGTGCGTCTGGAGGCCGACGGTGCCCTGACTGTGATCGCGCCTTTCGGCCTGGCGGACCTTTTCGACTTGAAGGCACGCCCGACGCCCGTGGGCCGGGCGCGCTGGGACGACTATTTGGCGCGCATGCGGGCGAAGGACTGGCCGCGCCGCTGGCCTCGGGTGCGGGTCGAGGGTCTGAACGCCTGAGCGGCCCTAATCCTTGAAGCTCGGATCCTTGCGCTCGAGGAGACGCAGGAGCGCCGCCCATTCCCTGGTGCCTCTGGGTTCCGGCCCCGGTGCGCCCCATGCTTCGAGGCCCTCGACGACGGACGCGGGTGGTTGCACGGTCTCGGCGCCGCTTTGCAGGATATCCACCTGCACTTTGCAGGCCATTTCCAGGTCGTAGTGGTAGCAAAAGGCCTCCGCCGCCGTGCGTCCGCAGGCCAGCAGTCCATGATTGTGGAGGATCATCAGGGGCTTGTCGCCCAGGTCTTGGGCCAGCTTGGCGCACTCGTCGGCGGCTGAGGTCACGTCCTGATAAGGGTGATAGGCGACCTGGCCGAGGACGCCCATGGCGTGTTGGGAGAGTGGGCGAAGTCCACCGGCCATCGCCGAGACGGCGATGCCGGCGCGGGTATGGCTGTGGAGGACGAAGTCGATCTCCGGGCGCGCCTTCAGCACGGCGGTGTGGATCAGGTGCCCGGCCTCGTTGTATGGCTCCGCGCCCGAGAGGACGCGGCCCTCGTAGTCGACCTTAAGCAGCAAGGAGGCCGTCACCTCGTCGAACATGAGACCATAGGGGTTGATCAGGTAGCACCCCGCCTCACCGGGCACCCGCGCGGTGATGTGGGTGTAGATGAGATCCGTCCAGCCGTAGTGGGCGAAGAGGCGGTAAAGGGCCGCGAGGTCGACCCTGACCCGCCATTCCGCCGCCGCGTCACCGGATTTGTTCGAGACCGCTGATATGTTCATGCTTGCCTTTCCTGCGATTGCTCCGCACTGGCCTGGGGCGTTGGCGCGCCTTTGCCGTAAAGCGCGTCCAGCGCCGCCGCATATCGCTCGCGAACCTTATGGCGCCGGATCTTCATGGTCGGCGTCAGCAAGCCGTTTTCGACCGCGAACGCCTCCTCGGCGACGATGAAACGTCGGACTTTCTCAGGCGCCGTCAGCTCGCGGTTGACCGCATCGACCA
>JBFELD010000051.1:0-9840 GCA_041552375.1 Kiloniellaceae bacterium
CGTCGACAACATCTTCCGCTTCACCCAGGCCGGGTCCGAGGTTTCGGCGCTGCTCGGCCGCATCCCATCGGCGGTGGGCTATCAGCCGACGCTTGCCACGGACATGGGAACCCTGCAAGAGCGCATCACCTCGACCAAGAAGGGCTCGATCACCTCGGTGCAAGCGATCTATGTTCCGGCCGACGATCTCACCGACCCGGCGCCGGCGACTTCCTTCGCCCACTTGGACGCGACGACGGTGTTGTCCCGGCAGATCGCCGAGCTTGGCATCTATCCCGCGGTCGATCCGCTCGATTCGACCAGCCGCATCCTCGATCCCGCGGTGGTCGGTGAGGAGCACTACGCGATTGCCCGTGAGGTCCAGCGCGTGTTGCAGACCTATAAGGCCTTGCAGGACATCATCGCCATCCTCGGCATGGACGAGTTGTCGGAAGAGGATAAGATGACGGTGGCGCGGGCGCGCAAGATCCAGCGCTTCATGTCGCAGCCATTCGACGTGGCCGCGGTCTTCACCGGACACGCTGGGGTGCAGGTGCCGTTGGAAGAGACGATTAGCGGCTTCAAGGGCATCGTCGAAGGTGACTACGACCATCTGCCCGAGCAGGCTTTCTACATGGTGGGCAACATCGACCAAGCGGTCGAGAAGGCGCGCAAGCTGGCCGCCGAGGCCGCCTGAGCGTGATGCCGCTCACCCACGATCGTGGATAAGGGATAATGGCCGATCGCGTTGAATTCGAGCTGGTCTCTCCGGAGAAGCTGGTCTTCTCCCAGGGTGTCGACATGGTGGTCATTCCCGGCGCGGAAGGCGATTTCGGCGTCCTGCCCCGTCATAGTCCCCTGATCTCCGCGATCAGGCCCGGCGTCATCAAGATCTACGATCAGGGCCAGGTCACCGAGACGATCTTCGTGAGTGGGGGATTCGCCGAGGTGACGCCCTCGCGCTGCACCGTTTTGGCCGAAGAGGCGATGCCGGTGGGCGACATCGACCCGAGCGAGGTGACCCAGGAACTCAAGAACCTGCAAGACGATTTGCTCGATGCCGCTGAAGATGCGGATAAAGTTCCTATTCAAAGAAAGATCGCCGCCGCCGAAGCAAAGCTGCGGGCCTCATCTTGAGCGTTCCACGCGGATCGACCCGGCCATGACTCGCGAAAATTTGTCCATCGGGCCACCCTCTGCGCCCTTGACCGGGCCATGGCTTTCAATTGGCATGGGGCCTGAACTTGATATGGGTACGTGACGTATTGGGGCAGCACCTATGGCCATGCGCTGGACGTTGAGTGATATTCCATGGTCCGAGTTCGATGCCTCGAAGGTCGACGCGGACATTCTTAGAATCGTCAAGGCCGCCAGCATGGTGGAGTACAACGGCGCTGACTATGCCGCCTATCTCTGCAACGTGTTTTCAGGCGACCCGCAGTTTCAGAAGGTGGCCAAGGTCTGGGCCGATGAGGAAATCCAACATGGGCAAGCGCTAGCGCAGTGGGCGCGCCGGGCCGATCCGTCCTTCGATTTCGATGCCCGCTTCAAGCGCTTCACCGAGGGCTATCGCATCCCGGTGGAGGCCGAGCGGTCCGTGCGCGGGTCGCGATCGGGCGAGCTGGTGGCACGCTGTATCGTCGAGGTCGGGACCTCTTCCTATTACAGCGCGCTGGCCGACGCCGTGCGTGAGCCGGTACTGCGGCACATCTGTCGCAGAATCGCCGCTGACGAGCTACGTCACTACAAGCTGTTCTACGGGCACCTGAAACGATACCTGGTCCAAGAGCGCATTGGCCGTCTGCGGCGGATATTTGTCGCGGCAGGGCGAATCGGCGAAAGCGAAGATGACGAGTTGGCGTACGCGTACTACGCCGCCAATACCGAGGGCGAGCCTTATGACCGCAAGAGCTACGCCAAGGCCCATCTTTCCCGGGCTCTCATGTGCTATCGCCCCGATCACATGCGCCGCGCCGTCGCGATGATTTTCAAAGCCGCGGGCCTGAAACCCAACGGCCTCTTGGCGCGCTGGGCCTCGGCAGTGAGCTACTGGTTCGTGAAGCGGCGTGCCGGCACCCTCAAGGAATTGAGCGCCGCGCGGTGATCCGGGAATGCGCTCTCGGCTCTAGGTTCGCGCGGGATCACCAGCGCCGGCCATGGTGTCGGCGAGCGGTTTGAACTGCCTTACCAGCTCGACGTAGAGAGCTTGTTTGAAGGGGACGATCATCTCTGGAAGGCTCTCGATCCGGGACCACTTCCAGGCGTCGAATTCCGGGTGCTGGGTGTCGATGTCGATGTCCGAATCGCGGCCAAGAAAGCGCATGGCGAACCACATCTGGGTCTGACCGCGGTAGCGGCCTTTCCAGACCTTGGGCACCAAATCGGCGGGGAGGTCATAGCTTATCCAGCCCTTTGTCTGGGCCAGGATCTCGGCCTTGGCCGTACCGACTTCCTCCTCCAGCTCGCGAAAGGCGGCGAACGAAGGGGTTTCTCCCTCGTCGATGCCGCCTTGCGGGAGTTGCCAGGCATCCATCGGGGTATCGATGCGCCGCGCGACGAAGACCATCCATTGGGGGTTCAACAGCACGATGCCGACGCCGCGGCGATAGGGAAGGTCGGGGATGTTCGTCGGGCGCATGATCCTACCTCCGGTCAATAGGCCGGTTGCCGATTGACGATGGCGGTCAGGGGCACGAGTTGGAAGGTCTCCTCGTCAAGCTCGCTCAACCAGGCCGACAGGCGCTCCAGGGTGATGGGGAAGGGCCTGGCCATGGCCACCGCCACTTGGTCGGTCAGCGCCACACGCTCGATCTGTGCCAGGCGGGCATCGATGGTCGGTCGGCTTGCGTGCCGGTCGTCGAGCAGGCGAGAGTTGACCGCATGCGCCAAGCCCATCTTGCGCGCCAGCCGGGCGGCCACATAACCGTCGGTCGGACGGTTGTCGAGATAGAGCAGGCCACGCTCCATCAGGACTTGAAATACCGGTCGCAGTTGCGCCTCGGACGAGGAAAAGCGCGAGCCCATGAAACCGGCGAGGCCGACGTATGTCTCGGCACGCTCGAGGATCCAATTCAGCCGCTCTAGATTTTCCTCCGCCGATAGCGAGGTGATCAGCGCGCGCGGCCCCGGATCGTCGTTGGGAAAAGTGGTCGGCTCCATCGGCAGGTCGAGCAGAACTTCATGGCCATGGGAGCGGGCCAAGTCCACCCAGGTTTCGAGATCTTTCGCATAGGGCGTGAAGGAGAGGGAGACCTCCGCGGGCAGGGTGCGGATCGCTTTATCCGTCGCGTCCGCCGCCAACCCCAAACCGGTCACCACCACGGCGATGCGCGGGCGTGCGTCCTGAGCCTCGGCCGCCGCGGCGAAGCGTTGCCAGTCGGGTATTTCCGGCTCTGGCGGGGGCGGCGTCGCGGCGTCGCTTGTCACGGGCTCCGGCGCTGTGGGAGCGTCGGGCTCCGGCGCGGGCGAGGTGGTTGTGGCGGACGTGGTTGGTGTGTCAGCGGCCTCGTCGGTGGCCGCTTCCGTCTCCTCCTCGATGGCGATATGGGCGACGGCCGGTTGCTCCGTGCCTTGGCCCAGGTCGAACATCATAAAAAGGCCGGCGGCGACCACGACGAGGGCGACCACCAACAGCGTCGCCAGCAGGAGCGGCTTTCCCGCCCTGGATACGCGCCCAGCCAAGCAGGACTCTCCCTATTACGTTCCGATACAGCCGCTGGTGCGGACCTAGTTCGTCTGCGGCTGTTCGTTGTAAATCGACAGTGCGTGGAGAAGGTCGAGTGCCCTGGTCAACTGCAGGTCGCCTTCGGCCTGCTCGGATCGGCCGAGAGTTCCCTCCTCCTCGCCCTCTTCCTCATCGCCGGCGTCGCCATTGCCACCGTCGTTGCCCAGCGCACCGCGCAGATCCTCCTCGCGGCGTCCTCTGGGGTCGTCCTCGTCCTCCTCCTGCTCGATGGCCATCTGCTCGACCTCGATGTCGGGCTCGATACCTTTGGCCTGGATCGAGCGGCCGGAAGGCGTGTAATAGCGTGCCGTGGTCAAGCGCATGGCGCCGTGCGCCCCCAGGGGGATAATGGTCTGCACGGAGCCCTTGCCGAAGGAACGGGTGCCCATGATGATGGCGCGCCGGTGATCCTGCAGGGCGCCGGCGACGATTTCCGATGCCGAGGCGGAGCCGCCGTTGATCAGCACGATCACAGGCTTTCCGTCCGTGACGTCACCGGCATCGGAGTTGAAACGCTGGGCATTGTCGGTGTCCCGTCCTCGTGTCGAGACGATCTCGCCCTGATCGAGGAATGAGTCGGACACCGAGACGGCCTGATCCAGGAGGCCGCCGGGATTGTTGCGAAGGTCGATCACATATCCTTCGATGTCCTCGCCGATTTCCTCCCTGAGCTTCTTGACCGCATCGTGCAGGCCGGGCGTCGTTTGCTGGTTGAAGGTCGTCAGTCGGATGTAGCCGACCTGGCCCTCGGCGCGGCTGCGCACGGAGCGGATCTTGATGACGTCGCGGGTGATCACCACCTCGAAGGGCTCTTCGCTTTCCCGGCGAATGGTCAAGGTCAGGTCGGTGTTGACCTTGCCGCGCATTCTGTCGACCGCTTCGTTCAGGGTCAGGCCCATAACCGATTCGCCGTCGAGGTGAGTGATCAGGTCACCGGCCTCGATACCGGCGCGGTGAGCCGGCGTGTCGTCGATCGGCGAGACCACTTTCACGAAGCCGTTTTCCATCGTCACCTCGATGCCGAGGCCGCCGAACTCGCCGCGCGTTTGCACGCGCATGTCCTGATAGGAGTCCGCATTCAAGTAGCTCGAGTGCGGATCCAACTGGCTCAGCATCCCTTGGATAGCGAATTCGATGAGTTCCTTGTCCGTGACCTCCTCGACGTAGCCGGCCCGAACGCGCTCGAACACGTCGCTGAACAGCTTTAGTTGCCGATAGGTGTCGGCGCTATTGTCCTGTGCGCGGACACCGATTGGCGCCACGAGAAGAAGTCCGACCAAAACGGCCGCGAAATGGAATTTACGCATCAGCCTCTCACTTTGCTGTCAATGTCGGCCAGCCAGGGCATCGGGTCGATGGCCTCTCCCGTGCGGCGTAGCTCCAAATAAAGTTCCGGTTCCTGGTCTTCCAGGCGACTTATCGTTGCGATCGGCTCGCCTGCCAAGACCCATTGGCCAACCGCGGCACTGATCTCATGAAGGCCCGCCAACAACGTATGATATCGCCCGCCATGGTCGATGATCAAGATTTGCCCATAAGAGCGGAAAGTTCCCGCATAAACCACCTTGCCGTCGAAGGGCGCGACGACTTGGGCCGAGGTATCGGCGCGAATGGTAAGGCCTTTGGTCGGTCGGCCAGCATCGGGTCCGCGCGCGATGGTCTGACCGAAACGAGCCACGATCCTGCCGTGGATGGGCATGAGAAGCTGCGCCTTTTGTTCGGACAGGAAGCGCACCGGGCTGGGCGCGGTCAGGGCTGACGCGGTTTGCTCGGGGGATGACGGCTCGGCCGTCTCGGCGCTCTCCGCCGGTCCGAGGGAGGCGATCTGCTCGTTCGTTGCCAACGGCTCGCGCGGCACGGTTTCCTCCGCTGCCAGCGCCATGAGCTGACGCAGGTTTTCAGCCTTGTCGGCCAGCTCGGCGGCCCGTGCCTCGGCTGCCTGCTTCTCCGTCTCCGTGATCGACAAGGCGGCCTGTTTTCGCTCGAGCAAGTCACTGAGGCGCAGCCGTTCCTGCCGCAAGGTTTCGGCCGCGGCATCCAGGGCCTCGCGCTCGTCTTCGATCGCTCGGGTGAGATCCTGCAATTCGTTGAGAAAGTTCTCCACCGTGCGGGCCTTCGCCTCGACCTCGGGCAGCGCGGCGCCCAGCAGCAAGGCGCCGCGAAGCGTGTCGACGGGCGGATGCTCCGTGGCCAGCATGGCCGCCCGCGGCCGAAAGGCGATCCGCTGCATCGCGGCCAGAGTGGCATAGAAGTCCCGCCGACGCTTGGCCAGCTCTTCCAGGCGCGTTTGCTGCTCGCTTTCGAGATTGGTCAGCGTCTCCTCCGCCGATGCGATGGCCTGCTCGTGTCGGCGGATCTTGCGCAGCGTTCCGGTGAAGCTGACTTGCAAGCTACGGATTTCATCCTCCAGCGCTTGCGTTTTCTCGGAGAGATCCTTGGCTTTCTCGCGATCCTCCGAGATCGACCGCTCGAGAGCCTCCAGATCCTTCGACTCCTCCGCCTGAAGCGGACCCGCAACGCCGACCAACCCGGCGACGAGCACGACACCCGCCCACCGGCGGCAGGACGAGGCCGGGTCGGGCAAACCTTTTGTGGCAGGACATTTGATGTCGATGATTGGCAAGTCTACTCCGCGGCGTCGCGCGCCCGATGGCGCATCAGCGAGTGTCCCGTCATGGATTGGGGTTGGGGCAGGCCCAGCAGCTCTAGCACCGTCGGTGCGATATCGGCAAGGCAGCCGTCCTCGAGGTCGAGCCCGTTCGGGCCACCAGTCAAGATGAAGGGAACACGGTTCATCGTGTGGGCCGTGTGTGGCTCGCCGTTGTCAGGGTCGGCCATCTGCTCGCAGTTTCCGTGATCGGCGGTAATGATCAGTACACCCCCGGCGGCCAGGACGACCTCGTGAAGGCGGCCGAGGCAAGCATCAAGAGCTTCGACAGCAGCCACGGCGGCATCGAGGTTGCCGGTGTGGCCAACCATATCGCCGTTCGCATAGTTGCAGATGATGAGGTCGAACCGGCCTGCCTCGATCGCCGTCGTCAGCTGCTCAGTCATCTCGGGCGCGGACATGGCCGGTTGCAGATCGTATGTGGCGACCTTCGGTGAGGGCACGAGCAGGCGTTCCTCTCCTTTGAAGGTTTCTTCACGACCGCCATTCAAGAAGAAGGTCACATGGGCATACTTCTCGGTCTCGGCGATACGTAGTTGGCGCAGGCCGGCGTCGGCCGTGATCTCGCCCAGCGTGCCGGTCAACTCGAGCGGCTCGAAGAGGGTCCCTAGGAAGGCATCGAGCTCGGTCGAGTACTGCGCCATGCCCGCCGCCGCAGCGAGCGAGACCCTGCGCGTGCGCGCGAAGCCTGTGAAGTCCGGGTCGAGCAGCGCCAGCAGTATCTCACGCACCCGGTCGGCGCGAAAATTCGCCATCAGCACCCCATCGCCGTCGGCGAGTCCCGCGTAGTCGCCGACCACCGTGGGCGCCACGAACTCGTCCGATAGCCCGGCCTCGTAAGCCCGGTCGATCGCGGCTGGGGCATCCGGCGCGCGCGGGCCTTCGGCCTCGGCGATAGCGGCATAGGCCAGCGCCACCCGGTCCCAGCGCTTATCGCGATCCATGGCGTAATACCGCCCGGTGACCGTGGCGAAACGAGCATCGGGCAGGCGGCCAAGGAAGTCGTCGATGAACCTCGTGGCGCTCCGCGGCGGCGTGTCGCGTCCGTCGAGAAAGGCGTGCAGCATCGTGGGCACGCCGGCTCGTTGCAGGATTTCGAGCAACACGATGATATGCGATTGGTGCGAATGCACACCGCCGGGAGACAGGAGCCCCATGACGTGCGCCGTGCCACCGCTTGCCTTGAGGCGCGTGATGAACTCCGTAAGGGCACCATTTCGTTCGATCGAACCGTCTGCGAGGGCGTGGTCGATGCGTGGCAGATCCTGCTCGACACGTCGTCCGGCCCCGATATTCATGTGACCGACCTCAGAGTTGCCCATTTGCCCGCCGGGCAGGCCGACGAAATGCTCCGAGGCATCGAGCAGCGAAGACGGACATTCGGCCAAGATCCTGTCGTAATTTGGCGTCTCGGCGATCTTGATCGCGTTTTGTTCACGCACGTCGCGATGGCCCCAACCGTCAAGAATACAAAGCACGACAGGACATGGTCTCTGGTTCGCGGTCATGGCGGATATATAGAGGATCTCCAGGGGAACGGCACCATTTTTCGTGTTGGCCGGCCATAATCCCACAAAACTTTGTGCTAAACCTTTACGGGGGGCGGCGCGGCCCGCGCCCGGGCTTCAGTCGCGGTGGTAGGGATGGCCGCGCTGGATGGATTGGGCGCGAAAGAGCTGCTCGGCAAGAAGCACCCGAACCAGAAGATGCGGCCAGGTCATTGCCCCCAAAGCCAGGACCAGGTCGGCGCGTCGGCGGATCTCGCCGTGCAGGCCCTCGGCCCCGCCGATGACGAAGGCGACCTCGTTGTGGCCGCTGTCGACCCATTCGGCCAGGCGTGCGGCGAACTCGGCGCTGTTGAGTGCCTTGCCGCGCTCGTCGAGGGCGACGACCTTGGCCGCGGCGGGAAGGGCCGCAATGAGGAGCTCGCCCTCGCGCCGCTTGAGTTCAGCCGCCGGGAGAGGGCGTTTTTCCTCAACTTCCTTGACCGTCAATGGAAAGGAGAGCCGGCGGCGGAACGCCTCGAAAAGGTCGCGCATGGGGCCAGCCTTGAGACGGCCGACGGCGAGGAGGGTTGCGCGCATGATCGCTCTTTCGAGTTCGGGCCGGGACCCTGGCCCGCTGACTGGGCGGGACGATCAGGCGGTGCCGCTGTTCGCCTGCGCCACGGTGCCTCGATCCGGCAGCTCGAGCGCCCACATCTTCTCGAGATTGTAGAAAGCTCGGACTTCCGGCCGGAAGAGATGCACGATCACGTCCCCGGCGTCGAGCAGGACCCAATCACAACGTTCGGCCCCTTCGACGCGCACGCCTTTCAACCCAACGGCCTTGAGTTTCTCCTGCAGGTGGCCAGCCATAGCCGAGACCTGCCGTTGCGAGCGCCCGGAGGCGATCACCATATAGTCAGCGATGTTGGATTTTTCGGCCAGCGCGATGACGACGAGGTCTTCCGCCTTGTCGTCTTCGAGTGAGGATTGAACAACGGAAAGCACGCGCTCCGGATCCAGAACGAAGCGGCGTTGCTTGTCGGCCATGTTGGCCGTCTCGGTCTGTCGTATGGTCTTCTTCTCCTTTGCGTTTTATCTTACAAATGTATGAGCCAAATCCGGCTCAAAGGCTTTGTTGCGACCTTTTTCGGCGGCGGATTTCCGTCGCCGACAGGGGATTTTGCCGCGTGTGCAGGAAAACCCATGCCGGTGGCCGATGGAAAACCAGCTGCCGCGCCCTCTTTTCCGCGACCCGGTAGGCCGCAAAGCGCCGCGCCGCTCGCCCGGCCAAGGCCTTCAAAGCATAGGTGGGCCGGTCGAAAACCGCAACGACGCTCTCATTGAGGATTTGTTGCCAGCGGTCCCATTTATCAAGGTCTTTCAGGTTATCGGCGCCGATCAACCAGACGAAGGTCACGCGGGGAAAACGCGCGCCTAGGGCTCGCAAGGTGTCAAGGCTGTAACGTGTGCCGAGAAGTTCCTCGACGGCGCAGACGCGGATGCGTGGATGACGGGCAAGGCGCCGGGCCTCTCGCAGGCGCGCTTGCAGTGGCGCCATATCGCTTGCCGACTTCAGCGGATTGAGCGGGGAGACCAGCCACCAGACCTCGTCCAGTCCGAGCCGCCGCAAGGCGCTTAGCGAAACCTGGAGATGGACCTCATGGGCCGGATTGAAGGATCCGCCCAAAAGGCCGACGCGCGCGCCCGCCGGCGGCAGGTGGCCGCCGAGGCAGCTGGCGATGGCCCGGGGCGTGGGAAGGCTTCCGCGTTTGCGCATGTCTCCCGTGCTCAGGGCCTCGCCTGGCCTTGGCCGCGGACGATGTACTTGTAGCTGGTCAACTGATTGGCCCCGACCGGCCCGCGGGCATGGAGCTTGCCGGTGGAAATGCCGATCTCCGCGCCCATGCCGAACTCACCGCCGTCGGCGAACTGGGTCGAGGTGTTGTGCATGACGATGCCGGCGTCGACTTGGGCAATGAAGC
>JBFELD010000052.1:0-9792 GCA_041552375.1 Kiloniellaceae bacterium
CACGGAGATGGTGATGCCGGGTGACAACGTGTCGATGACGGTCGAGCTGATCGCGCCGATCGCCATGGACGAGGGCCTGCGTTTCGCCATCCGCGAGGGCGGTCGTACCGTCGGCGCCGGCGTCGTCGCCGGCATCGATAAGTAGAGGACGAGGGACCCGCGGCGCTACGGCACCGCTGGAGGTGACTGATAATGGATAGCCAGAACATTCGAATAAGGCTGAAGGCTTTCGACCATCGGGTGCTCGATCAGTCGACCTCCGAGATCGTCAACACGGCCAAACGCACCGGGGCCGAGATCCGAGGGCCGATCCCGCTGCCCACCCGGATCGAGAAGTATACGGTCTTGCGTTCGCCGCATATCGACAAAAAGAGCCGCGAGCAATTCGAGATCAGAACGCACAAGCGCCTTCTCGACATCATCGATCCGACACCGCAGACCGTGGATGCACTCATGAAGCTCGACCTAGCCTCCGGCGTGGATGTCGAGATCAAGCTTGGGGGCTAGCACGATGCGTACCGGAATTATCGCCGAGAAGATGGGCATGACGCGTGTATTCACGCCACAGGGATCTCACGTCCCGGTCACCGTGCTGCGTCTCGACGGTTGTCAGGTGGTCGCCCGCCGCACCGAGGAGAGCGACGGCTACAACGCGCTTCAGCTTGGCTTGGGCCGCGCCAAGCCCAAGCGTGTCACCAAGCCTCAGCGTGGTCATTTCGCCAAGGCCAAGGTGGAGCCCAAGCGCCATCTGGCGGAGTTTCGCGTCTCCGCCGACGGGCTGCTTGATGTCGGCCAGGAGCTATCCGCCGCTCACTTCGTGCCCGGACAGCTCGTCGACGTGACCGGTACGTCGATCGGCAAGGGCTTCGCCGGAGCCATGAAGCGCCATAACTTCAGTGGCATGCGCGCCAGCCACGGTGTGTCGGTCTCGCATCGCGCGCATGGCTCGACGGGCAACAGCCAAGACCCCGGTAAGGTCTTCAAAGGCAAGAAGATGGCCGGGCACATGGGCGATCAGCGGGTAACGGCGCAGAACCTCGAGGTGGTATCGATCGACGAGGAGCGTGGGTTGGTTTTGGTCAAGGGCGCCGTGCCGGGTGCCGCGGGCGGCATTGTCCTGGTGCGCGACGCGGTCAAGCGTTCGCGACCCGATGAGGCCCCATTTCCAGCGGCGTTGAAGGAGAGCGCCGCACCCGCGCCGGCCGAAGAGGAAGCGGCTGAGGATGCGCCGGCCGAGGAGGCCAGCGTGCAAGAGGCGGACGAGCCTGAGACGGCTACGGGGGCTGAGAGCTCCGAGACTTCCGGCGAGGTGTCGGGGGACGAAGCGCCTGAGGCCACCGAGGCCGCCGAGGCCGAGGAAGACAAGAAGGATCAATGACCATGAAGTGCGCGGTCACGACCCTTGCGAACAAGAAGGCGGGAGAGATCGATCTCGACGAGACGGTCTTCGGCCTGCCGGCGCGCCGGGATATCCTGGCGCGTGTCGTCGATTGGCAACTGGCCAAGCGTCGCGCCGGGACCCATAAGGCGAGGAGCCGCGGTGAGGTCGCCGGATCGACGCGCAAGCTTTTCCGCCAGAAGGGCACAGGCAATGCGCGTATGGGCTCGGCCCGCACCTCGCAGCGTCGCGGTGGTGGCGCGGCCTTCGGGCCGGTGGTTCGCGATCATGCCATGGGCCTCAACAAGAAGGTCCGCAAGCTGGCGCTCAAGACGGCTCTTTCGGTCAAGGCGGCCGAGGGCAAGCTGATCGTTATCGAGAATACCGAGATGACGTCGCCCAAGACCGGGGAGTTGGTCAAGTCCTGTGACCAGCTCGGTTGGCGTTCGGTGCTGGTCATTGATGGCGAGCAAGTGAACCAGAACTTCTCACGGGCCGCGCGCAACATTCCCTGCCTCGACGTGTTGCCGCAGCAAGGGGCCAACGTTTACGACATTCTGCGCCGCGACATGCTGGTGCTGACCAAGGACGCGGTGGCGGCGCTGGAGGCGCGGTTGAAATGAGCAAGGGACGGGGATCGAAAAAGACGGCGGTGACCGTCTCGAACGAGCGCAAGTTCCAGGTCCTGCGCCGCCCGCTGGTGACAGAGAAGTCGACCATGGCGTCCGAGCACAATCAGGTCGCTTTCGAAGTATCGATCGATGCCAGCAAGCCGGAGATCAAGGCCGCCGTCGAGGACCTCTTCAAGGTCAAGGTCAAGGCGGTCAACACGCTCAAGCAGCATGGCAAGGTCAAGCGGTTTCGCGGCCGGCTCGGCCGGCGCTCGGACGTCAAGAAGGCTTACGTGACCCTCGAGGAAGGGCACTCGATCGACGTGACGACGGGGATCTGATAGATGGCGCTCAAGAAATTCAATCCCACGACTCCGGGCCGGCGCGGCTTGGTGCTCGTCGATCGCTCGCAGCTCTGGAAGGGCAAGCCCGAAAAGTCGCTGACCGAGGGATTGACCAAATCGGGTGGACGCAACAATGTCGGACGTATCACCGCGCGTCGGCGCGGCGGTGGCCACAAGCGGAGCTATCGGGTGGTCGACTTCAAGCGTCGGAAATTCGACGTGCCGGCCAAGGTTCAGCGCCTGGAGTACGACCCCAACCGCACCGCCTTCATCGCGCTCGTCGAGTACGAGGACGGCGAGCTGAGCTATATTTTGGCGCCGCAGCGTTTGCAGGTCGGGGATACCGTGGTTGCCGGCACGCAGGTCGACGTCAAGCCCGGGAACGCCATGCCGCTCGCCAGCATCCCGGTCGGCACCATCGTCCACAATGTGGAGATGAAGCCGGGCAAAGGCGGGCAGATCGCCCGCTCGGCTGGCACCTACGTTCAGTTGGTCGGCCGCGATGCGGGTTACGCGCTCTTGCGTCTGTCGTCGGGCGAGCTGCGTATGGTGCGCGGCGAGTGCATGGCCTCGATCGGCGCGGTCTCGAACCCGGATCAAGGAAACATCAAGCTGGGCAAGGCCGGCCGCAAGCGTTGGCTGGGCAAACGCCCCTCGGTCCGTGGTGTGGCGATGAACCCGGTCGATCACCCGCACGGCGGCGGCGAAGGCCGCTCGTCCGGTGGTCGTCATCCGGTGACCCCCTGGGGTCGGCCGACCAAGGGCATGAAGACGCGGCATAACAAGAAGACCGACGACCTGATCATTCGCCGTCGTCGCGTGAAGAAGTAAGGACGGGACCCGTCAGATGGCACGCTCTGTTTGGAAAGGCCCCTTCGTCGACGGCTATCTCCTGCGCAAGGCAGAGAAGGCGCGGCAGTCGGGGCGCAACGAGATCATCAAGACCTGGTCGCGCCGCTCGACCGTTATGCCGCAATTCGTCGGCCTCACGTTTGGCGTGCACAACGGCAAGAAGTTCCTGCCGGTTCTGGTGACCGAGAACATGGTCGGCCACAAGTTCGGTGAATTCGCGCCGACGCGGACCTACTACGGCCACGCCGCCGATAAAAAGGCGAAGAGGGGCTAGAGCCATGGGTAAGTCCTCCTTTCCCCGGCAGCTCGAAGAGAGCGAGGCCAAGGCGGTGGCGCGCAACCTTCGCGTCTCGCCGCGTAAGCTGAACCTGGTCGCGGCCTCCATCCGCGGGCTCAGTGCCGAGGCGGCCTTGGCCGAGCTGACCTTTTCCAAGCGCCGCATCGCGGGTGATGTGAAAAAGGCGCTGCAGACGGCGATCGCCAACGCCGAGAACAACCACCAGCTCGACGTCGACCGGTTGTTCGTCAAGGAAGCGACGGTCGGTAAGAGTTTTGTGCTGAAGCGGTTCCGCGCCCGCGCCCGAGGTCGGGTGGGTCGGTTGAAGAAGCCTTGGAGCAACTTGACCTTGGTCGTGCGTGAACGCGAGGAGACGGCGTAAATGGGACAGAAAGTCAACCCGATCGGCTTGCGTTTGGGGATCAACCGGACTTGGGACTCGCGATGGTACGCGGATGCCAATTTCAGCTCGCTGTTGCACGAGGACATCCGCATCAGGGAGTTTTTGCGCAGGCGCCTGAAGCAGGCCGGTGTCTCCAAAGTGGTGATCGAGCGGCCGGCCAAGAAAGCGCGCGTGACCATCCACACGGCCCGGCCCGGTGTTGTCATCGGCAAGAAAGGCGCCGACATCGAGAAGCTCCGGCGTGAGCTGCAGAACATGACGGGCGGCGAGGTCCATCTCAACATTGTCGAGATCCGCAAGCCCGAAACCGATGCCGTGCTGGTTGCCGAGAACATCGCCCAGCAGCTCGAGCGGCGGGTGGCCTTTCGCCGCGCCATGAAGCGGGCGGTGCAGTCGGCCATGCGCTTGGGTGCCGGCGGCATCCGCATCAATTGCGCCGGGCGCTTGGGTGGTGCGGAGATCGCCCGCACCGAATGGTATCGCGAGGGCCGTGTGCCCTTGCACACCCTGCGCGCGGATGTCGACTACGGTGAGGCGACCGCACACACGACCTATGGGACCTGCGGGGTCAAGGTTTGGGTCTTCAAGGGCGAGATCCTGGCCCACGATCCCATGGCCCAGGAAAAGCGTCAGCAAGACGCGCAAGCGGCACGCTAGAGAGCGTTTCTTCGAGGATTACGAGCCATGTTGCAGCCGAAACGTACGCGATACCGCAAGGCACATAAGGGCCGCATTCACGGCAACGCGAAGGGTGGCACCACGCTCAACTTCGGCGCTTACGGCCTGAAGGCGACCACGCCCGGACGTATCTCGGCGCGGCAGATCGAAGCTGCGCGCCGCTCGATCACGCGCCATATGAAGCGTGTCGGAAAGCTGTGGATCCGGGTTTTCCCCGACGTGCCCGTCTCCTCCAAGCCGGCGGAAGTACGCCAGGGCAAGGGTAAAGGCTCGCCCGAGTGGTGGGCGGCGCGGATCGCCCCGGGCCGCATCATGTTCGAGCTCGACGGCGTCTCCCATGATGTGGCGCGCGAGGCCTTCCGTCTGGCGGCCGCCAAGCTGCCGGTGCGCACCCGCTTCGTCAGTCGCATCGGCGAGGAGGGTTAGGCCATGAAGGCAGCCGATATCAGGACCAAGAGCGCGGACGAGCTGAAGGACCAGCTCATGGCGCTGCATAAGGAGCAGTTCAACCTGCGCTTCCAGCAGGCCAGTGGGCAGCTCGAGAACACCGCGCGTGTGCGCGAGGTGCGCCGCGACATCGCGCGCATCAAGACAATCCTGCAACAAATGCGGGCTTCTTAGGAGTATCGGTTCATGCCTCGACGCGTTCTCCAAGGTGTGGTTGTGAGTGACAAGGCGGACAAGACGGTCACCGTCCTGGTCGAGCGCCGCGTCATGCATCCGCTCTACAAGAAGTTCATCAAGCGCTCGAAGAAGTACCACGCGCACGACGAGGCCAATGCCTGTTCCGTGGGCGACAAGGTGCGGATCGAGGAATGTCGGCCGATATCGAAGTCCAAGACCTGGCGGGTCCTGCCCGCTGCCGATGCCGCGTCGGCCTGAGCCGGGAGGATTTAAGCCATGATACAGATGCAATCCCAGCTCGATGTGGCCGATAACTCGGGCGCGCGGCGCGTCCAGTGCATCAAGGTGCTGGGCGGCTCCAAGCGCAAGAGCGCCGGTGTCGGCGACGTCATCGTCGTCTCCGTCAAGGAGGCGATCCCGAGAGGCCGGGTCAAGAAAGGTGATATCCATCAGGCGGTGATCGTGCGCACGGCCAAGGAGATTCGCCGCGGCGATGGCTCGACCATCCGTTTCGACCGCAATGCCGCCGTGCTGATCAACAAGCAAAAAGAGCCGATCGGCACGCGCATCTTCGGCCCGGTCACGCGTGAGCTGCGCGCCAAGCAGTTCATGAAGATCATCTCCCTGGCGCCCGAGGTGCTGTGATGGCGAAAAAGTTCAAGATCAAAAAGGGCGACAAGGTCGTCGTGATCACCGGCCGCGACAAGGGCAAGAGCGGCGATGTTGTCCGCGTGCTGCGCGCGGATGATCGTGTGCTGGTGCAAGGCGTAAACCTGGTCAAGCGTCATACGCGACCGAGCCAGGTCTCCGCCGGCGGCATCGTCGAAAAGGAAGCACCGATCCACATCTCCAACGTCGCTCACGTCGATCCGAAGTCGAAAGAGCCGACCCGCGTCGGCCTGCGAATCGAAAAGGACGGCCGCAAAGTCCGCTTCGCCAAGCGTTCGGGCGAAGCGATCGATCTCTAGCTAAGGTCGTATGGGAATGAAACCGCGATTGAAGGAAGAGTACGAGACGACGATCAAGCCATCGATGATGGCTGAGTTCGGCTACGACAACTCCATGCGCATTCCGCGCCTGGACAAGATCGTCGTCAATATGGGTGTCGGCGAGGCCATCGCTGATTCGAAGAAGCTGAAGTCGGCGACCGGCGAGCTGGCGCTCATTACCGGTCAACGGCCGGTGGTGACCAAGGCAAAGCAGTCGATCGCCACCTTCAAGCTGCGCGAGGGGATGACGATCGGGTGCAAGGTGACGTTGCGCCGCGAGCGTATGTACGAGTTCCTCGACCGGCTGATTAACGTCGCGCTCCCCCGGGTGCGAGATTTTCGCGGCTTGAACGAAAAGAGTTTCGACGGCCGCGGCAATTACGCCATGGGATTGAAGGAACAGCTCGTTTTTCCGGAAATCGACTACGACTCGGTCGACGACGTCCGTGGCATGGACATCGTGATCTGCACGACCGCGAAAACCGATCAGGAAGCAAGAGCCCTGCTCCGCGGCTTCAACATGCCGTTCAGGAATCAGTGAGGGCGGAGGACGCATAAATGGCTAAGAAAAGCGCCATCGAAAAAGACAAGCATCGCCGCAAGTTGGCCCGGCGTTACGCGGACAAGCGCGCGGCCTTGAAGGCGATTGCGCGGGATCGGAGCCTTGCTCCGGAAGAGCGGTTCCAGGCTTATCTCAAGCTTGCCGAACTGCCCCGCAATTCGGCTTCCAACCGAACCCGCAATCGTTGCGCGGTATCGGGCCGGCCGCGAGGGGTTTACCGCAAGTTCATGATCTCGCGGATCGCACTGCGCGATCTGGGGGGCACCGGACAAATCCCGGGCCTTGTCAAGTCGAGCTGGTAGGAAGGGTTAGGCACGATGGCGATGAGCGATCCTTTAGGCGATATGCTGACCCGCATCCGCAATGGCCAGCGGAACGGAATGTCGGTTGTGAGCGCCCCGGCATCGCGATTGCGGAGCAGCGTTCTCGAGGTACTCAAGCGCGAGGGCTACATTCGAGACTATAAGGTCACGGATTTGGACAACAATATGCGGACGGTCGAGATTCAGTTGAAGTACCACGACGGCCAGCCGGTGATCCAAGAGATCTCGAGAGTGTCCCGGCCTGGACGCCGGGTCTATTCCAAGATCAAGGAGCTGCCGCGGGTACTGAACGGGTTGGGCATGACGATCCTGTCCACGCCCCGTGGTGTGATGTCGGACCAGGAAGCCCGCGCCGCCAACGTCGGTGGCGAAGTGCTCTGCCGTGTGTTCTAGGGAAGCAAGACGATGTCTCGCGTAGGCAAGAATCCGGTCGAAGTGCCCAGCGGCGTAGAGGTCACCATCGACGGCAACCGGTTCGCCGCAAAGGGCAAGCTCGGTCGTCTCGAGTACGAGGCGAGCAACGATGTCACCTTGTCGCTCGAGGAGGGCAAGGTCTGGGTGCGGCCGGCTAACGATGGCAAACGGGCACGTGCCATGTGGGGTACGGCCCGCTCGCGCGTGCAGAACCTGGTAACCGGGGTCGCCGAAGGCTTCTCCAAGCAGCTCGAGATCAACGGCGTCGGCTATCGCGCGCAGGTCCAGGGGCAGAATCTCGTTCTCCAGTTGGGTTACAGCCACGACTTGGTCTATCCGGTGCCCGAGGGCATTCAGATCGTCTGTGAGCGGCCGACCGCGATCACGATTTCCGGCGCCGATAAGCAGCGCGTCGGTCAGGTCGCCGCTGAAATCCGCAGGTACCGCAAGCCCGAGCCCTATAAGGGCAAGGGCATCAAGTACGCCGACGAGGTGATACTGCGCAAGGAAGGCAAGAAGAAGTAGGATCATGAGGAACACATCCAAACTTCGCGAGCGCCGCAAGCAGCGCGTTCGAATGGACGTGCGCCGGGCCGCGCGAAACGGAGCCCGGCCCCGCTTGTCGGTGTTTCGGTCGAACCAACATATCTATGCCCAGGTGATCGACGACGCCGACGGCCGCACCTTGGCCGCCGCGTCGACCCTGGACAAGGACCTCAAGGCCAAACTGAAGGGCAGCGGTGATAAGAGCGCGGCTACGGAAGTTGGCAAGCTGGTGGCCGAGAGGGCGCTGGCGACCGGGGTCAAGAAGGTGGTCTTCGACCGCGGTGCCTATCTCTACCATGGCCGGGTGAAGGCACTGGCCGACGGGGCCCGCGAGGGCGGCCTGTCTTTCTAAGGAGCTTTGGACCATGGCACGCACTGGAAGAGACTCTCGACGCGACGACCGGCGTTCGCGCGATGAAGAGCCGGAGTTGGTCGAACGGCTGGTCGGGATCAACCGCGTGGCCAAGGTGGTCAAGGGTGGCCGCCGTTTCGGCTTCGCCGCGATCGTCGTGGTCGGTGACGGCAGAGGACGGGTCGGTCACGGGCACGGTAAGGCGCGCGAGGTGCCGGAGGCCATTCGCAAGGCGACCGAATCCGCCAAGCGTGGCATGATCCGCGTGCCGCTGCGCGAAGGCCGGACGCTGCACCACGATGTCCGCGGGCGTTTTGGTGCCGGCAAGGTCATCATGCGCTCCGCGGACGCGGGCACCGGGGTCATCGCTGGTGGCCCGATGCGCGCGGTCTTCGAGGCGCTGGGCGTGCAGGATGTGGTTGCCAAGTCGGTCGGCTCCTCGAACCCGCACAACATGATCAAGGCGACCTTCGAAGGACTTCAGCGCTGTGCCAGCCCGCGCATGGTCGCCCAGCGCCGGGGCAATAAGGTGTCGGACATTCTGGGACGCCGCGACGTTGCCGCGGCCGAAGCGCAGGAGTAAGGGGACGTGGCCGAGAAGAAGACGGTTCGGGTGACCCAGGTCAAAAGCCCGATCGGCCGGCCGGCCGATCAGCGTCAGACCCTGATCGGCCTGGGCCTCAACAAGATGCATCGCAGCCGCGAGCTGGAAGACACGCCGGCCGTGCGTGGCATGATTAACAAAGTACGCCATCTCGTCGCCGTCGACGAGGCTTGACGCAAGACAAGGGCCGGTTCGCCGGGAAGGAAGCGCAACCATGCAGCTCAATCAGATCGGTGATAACAAGGGCGCAAAACGGCCCAGAAAGCGCATCGGGCGCGGCATCGGCTCTGGCCTCGGCAAGACGGCCGGACGCGGGCACAAAGGGCAAAAGTCGCGCAGTGGCGTCGCCATCAAAGGTTTCGAAGGCGGCCAAATGCCGTTGCACCGCCGCTTGCCGAAACGCGGCTTCAACAACATCTCCCGCAAAATCTATCGGGTGGTCAATATCGGCCAGCTTCAGCAAGCCGTCGACGCGGGCCGGCTCGACGCCAAGCAACCGGTCGACGCCGCGGCAATCGTCGCTGCCGGCCTGGTCAAGAATCCGAGAGATGGCATCCGCCTGCTTGCAAAGGGCGAGTTGAAGGCCAAATTGACCATAAGCGTCGCCGGTGCGTCCAAGACGGCGGTCGCGGCGGTCGAAAAGGCCGGCGGCACGGTCGATCTGATCGCGCCGGCGTCGCCGCCGGCGGCCGATGATAGCGCAAGCCAAGGCGCTGAAAAGGAATAGGGACCACGACAGGCTCCCGCTTACGATAGGCCCGCTTACGATAGGCCCGCTTACGATAGGCCCGCTTACGATAGGAACGAGTGTATGGCGTCCGCCGCCGAGCAACTA
>JBFELD010000053.1:0-9768 GCA_041552375.1 Kiloniellaceae bacterium
CAGCGGACATTCAACGGTAGATGCGAGTGGCCGCTCCCCTCATGACCAGGCATGACCCCAAGCCGAGTGGGGTGAGAACGACCCAGCCGGAAGAACCGAGCTGGGCTTTGAGCTTGCGATTGTCTGATTTGTCCGGACCGCGATCGGCTTGGACCGTAAGGGGCGATTGGGAATCAGGCCCCCGGGAGAGGTGTCGATAGAAAACGGCGCCATCCGGCCCGGGGCCATGTCAGTGCGAGGACAAGAATTCTTCGAAACCACCGTAGCCGGTAAAGCGCACTTCGAAATCCAGGCCGATGCTCTCGGCCGCCGCCTTGGCCCGCGCCTTGAGATCCTCATCGTCGCTTTGGGCGAGATAAACGAGCTTCTTGTAGTTGCCGAAATAGGTGTCCCGGAGCTTGGGATAGCGGTCGAGGCCAAGCCCACGGTAGACCAGCTTCTCGAAATGCCGGGCCAGGAAGTCGGTGACGAAGAAGCAACCCGGCTCCTCGCCGATGATCTCGTGGAAGCGCTGGGAGCCGGCAAAGACCTCGTAACAGTGCGCACCCCCGATGCCCTCAACCCCTTCCTCGGCGAGCATGTCGGCCATTTGCCCGCCCGTGCCGCAATCGCTGTAGAGAACCAGAATGTTCTCGTACCGCGTGCGGCCTGCCCGGATCTTGGCGCGCACGCCCTCGGGCAACTTTGCGGGATCGTTATGCATGTTAGCCGGCAAGCACTCGACGCGAATATGGTCCCAGCCGTTCTCGCGCACGATACCGAGTATCTCGCGGGCAACGGCGCCACAGCAGATTACGAGCGTTGTCGGGGTCTCTGTCATTTCGATAGGTCCGACCCTCAATGGTATCGGTGTTGGACCCCGGTTTCGAACATTGCAACAATGTTCTCGGGCGGCACCTCGGCTTGGATATTGTGGACAGAGTTGAGGATGTAACCGCCCCCGGTTCCCAAAACACCGATGATGCGTTTGGTTTCCTCGGCCACCTCTTCGGGCGTGCCGAACGGCAAGGTGCGTTGGGTATTGATGCCGCCCCAAAAGCAGATCTTGTCGCCGAAGTCCGCTTTCAGGCGCTCCGGCTCCATGCTCTTCGCCGTCACCTGCACCGGGTTGAGGGCATCCACACCAACGTCGATCAGATGCGGAATGAAACGGTAAGCCGATCCGCAGCAATGGAAGCAAACCTTGGCTTGGTGATTGGTCAAGTCCTTGACCGTCTGCACCATGCGACGGTGCCGCGGCTTCAAGTAGTTGGCGTAAATGGTCTCGGGATCGAACATGCATCCGTCCTGGGTGCCCAGGTCTTCGCCGAAATAGATGATGTCGATGTTCTCGGGGCCGGCGGCCTCGACGGTGGTCTTGGCGGTGTCACACCAGAAGTCACAGAGCTTGTCCATCAGGCGCTGCAGTGCCTCCGGGCTCTTGTAGAGGTCCTTCAAATAGGCCTCGAAGCCACGCATCGCGTAACCGCGGTGGATTACGCCGCCGGGGAGATAGAGGCAAACGGCGTAGTCGCCTAGGGCCTTGATTTCCGCTACCCGCTCGCGAATTCCCGTTGCCAGGCCGGGGTTGTTGCCGTTGGGCCAATGGTAGTCCTCGACCCGCTCGACCGTCAGCTTGCCGCCATAAAAAGGCCCATCTTTGTGCAGGAAGTGCTGGTCCACGGCCTTTTCGGTCCGTCGCCAGTGCACTTCGAAAATATCGATGTAGTGGTTGTCGTCGACCCAGTGGTCGGGTCCGCCTTCGTAGGGACCGGGTTGCACGTTGCGCGTATCGACCCCGAATCGCTCCAAGATCTGCTCAGCCGGATGAGCGACCGAGTGGATGATCGACATGGGATCGGTCGGCGTCGTAACACCCAGGTAAGTCTTCAGCCGTTCGTAGCCGGCCAGGGTGATGCTGGTAAACTCCGCGCCGCCGAAGTCGATCGGCACGCGATCGGCTTCTTCGTGGTTCAGCGCTGCGAGAATACGTTCGCGGTGTGTCCAGGTCATGGTTCCATTCCCCTCTTGCTCGGAATTGGAGCCGGCATCAATTCCCGTGTGAGGTTGCAGAGCACCGCCGCGCCAAGATCCGAATGACGACTTCAGCCGGATACGAAGGCGCGTGCCTGCTCCACCGCCGCAGGCGCGTCGACGCCGTAGCCATCTGCCCCGATCTTGTCCGCAAATACCTGGTTGATCGGCGGTCCTCCGATCATCACTTTGACGCTGATGTTTCGCGTCCGGTTGGCCTCTTGAAGCGCCGCGACGGCCTTTTGCATCTCGGGCATCGATGTGGTCAGCAACCCCGACATGGCAACGATATCGGCGTCGTTTTCCTGCACTGCCGAGATGAACTGCTCGGGGTCTACATCTGTGCCCAGGTCGATGAGTTTGAACCCGGCACCTTCCAGCATCATTGCGACGAGGTTCTTGCCGATGTCGTGCAGGTCGCCCTTGACCGTGCCGAGGACGACCGTTCCCACCGGTCGCGCGCCCGACTTGACGAGCAAGGGGCGGATGATGTTCAAGCCGGCCTGCACCGCCTCGGCGGCCATGAGCATCTCGGGAACGAAGAGCGTTCCCGCGCTGAACCGCGCGCCCACTTCATCCAGCGCGGCACTCAGACCTTCATTGAGGATCTCCTGCACAACCGTGCCGGCATCGATCTCGTCTTGGACGAGTTCGGGGACGCATTCTTCGTCGTAATCGAGGACCGCATCATAGATATTTTTGGTCGACATCTTAACCTCCGCTGGTCCCTTCGGGCCGACGTGGCCCGAACCTGTCTCGAGGTGCGCCGACCCCCGGCTGTCCCGCGGGGGAAATACTTTTGCTTCGGTCCACGACCCTAACTGTGCCCGCGTGGAAAGATACCAGGCGTCTTCGTCCCTTCGCTTCATTAATATACACTAGATATATCAGTGATCCATCATCGAGGGAAGAAATTTCACCAAGCGCCGCGGCTCCCACAAGGCCAAATCAATGCACGACCTCCAGCCGAGGGGAATTGCCGCGCCCGCCTTCGATCTGCCGGTGGGTTGGCGTTACCCGTTTTGTCAGCCTGATCGCGGTCCCGGGAAATCGATGACCTGCCCGCGCCACCTCACTTGCAAAGGGCGCCTTTAGTCCTTGGTTCCCTCCGCTTCGGGGAACAGCCAGATTGCGCCGAGCATCAAAGCGCCCAAACCCAAAGCAATCCATTGGAGCGCCCCGGACCCGGCCTTGTTCTCGAAATAGAAAACGATGATCACCACGAGGGCGACGACGACCGAGAGCACCGCCCTTATTCTCGTCGGCATGGATCTTTTTCCCTTTCCACTGAGTGATAGCCGTTATCCGCGGGTCGTCGAATGTCGTGCACCGAGCCGCGCCCCGTCTTGATTGAGCCGGGTCCGTACTTCCGTTGCCTCGATCTCGCGACAGACCAGGCCGTGATCCGGGGCCAGGACGCGGACCCCTTGCCATTCCCTTCGTCGCGGGCTTCCATGACTTACAACCGTGAGCCTGCCGCCGTCGTCGATGCGTCTTGACCCCATCTCAATGCGCGACTACACAAAGATATAATATATCACAGATAGATCAGGTGGGGGAAGCGGCCATGCCCGACGAGGACCTGTCGGCGCGAACCAAGCGCACGATTACCGAGATCCGCCAGTCCAAGACGACCGGCGAAAAGATGGTCTACATGTCGGTGCCCGATTACACCTCGGCGCAGTGGGCCGAGATGGCGGGGGTCGACGTCGCGGTAGTCGGGGACAGCCTGGCCATGATCGCCCACGGGCACCCCAACACGATCCCGGCGACGATGGACATGATGGTGCTGCATTCCAGGGCGGTGCGCCGGGGGGCACCCAACACCTTCGTGCTCGGATGCATGCCTTACCAGAGCTACAACACCGTCGATCGGGCGCTGACCAACGCGACCCGGTTCATGCAGGACGCGGGCTGCGACGCGGTCAAGCCCCAGGGCGGCAAGAGCCAGGCTCATATTCTGAAGGCACTGGTCGATGCCGGCATCCCCACCGCCTCGCACATTGGTCTCACGCCGCACACGGTCGCCATGTTCGGCGGCTTCCGGATCCAAGGCCGCACCGCCGAGACGGCAATGACCATATTGGAGGACGCACTGGCGATCCAGGACGCCGGCTGCTTCATGCTGGAATTCGAGGCGGTGCCGGGCAAGATCGCCCGGCTCATCTCCGAACAACTGGAGATCCCCACGATTGGGATCGGCGCGGGTGTCGGTACGGACGGCCAGATCCTCCTGTGCTACGATCTGCTGGGCGTCTTCACCGACTTCAAGCCGAAATTCACCAAGCGCTTCAGTAATCTGACCGACGTTGCGGTGGCCGGAATATCGCAGTACGTCCGAGAAGTGAAGGAAGGCATCTTTCCCGACGACGACCACACCTATGGTGTCGACGAAGCGGAGTACGAGAAGTTCGCCGCCTTGGTCGAGACACGAAAACAGATCTAGCCCGCGCGGCGCCAAACAGAGGAGGTTGAGCCGAGCATGGTCGCAGTTCGAGCCTTGAAAGGGCAGTTCTCGAGCCTCACCGATCAGGCTTACAATCAGCTCGAGGAGATGATCGTCACCCTGGAGCTGGCGCCCGGCGCCGTCCTGTCGGAAGGCACCTTGGCATCGCAACTCGGGCTCGGTCGGACACCCATTCGCGAAGCCTTACAGCGTCTCGCGCGCGAGGGCTTGGTGGTGATCTTGCCACGTAAAGGCATCCTCGTGGCCGAGATCAACCCGCGCAATCAGCTGCTGGTGCTGGAGGTTCGCCGCGAGCTGGAGCGTCTGCTCGCCCGCACCAGTGCAATCCGCAGCACCGAGGAGGAACGCGCCCGTTTTCTGGAGATCGCCGAGGGTATGGAGCGGGCAGCGCGCGAGACCGACGACATCAGCTTCATGCGCCTCGACTATGCGCTCAACATGTTGGTCTCCCAGGCTGCGCACAACGACTACGCGCGTCGGGCCATCGGCTTGTTGCACGGAATGTCGCGGCGCTTCTGGTACATGCACTACAAGGAGTCAGCCGATCTGCCCTTGTGTGCTCGCCTGCACGCCGAACTGGCCCGGCAGATCGCCGAGGCCAATCCGGACGGCGCAGCCGAAGCATCGGACAAACTTGTCGACTACGCGGAAACCTTCACTCGCGCTACCCTCGACACCGGCCGGCTCGGACACAATCAACAAGAACACCCGCACGCCACACCTTAAAGGCGTTGATCGCCAAAGGCGCAAATCACCCTGGGCTTCACCTTGCTTTCGGCTCGCGCGTTGTTTCCGGAAAGGACAACCTCTCCTGGTACTGCCCCTTTACTTTCCATAGGGGCATTATTAGCATACCAGAGATATATCAGGGTATTCAGTGGGGGATGGGGCAGGGATGAAGACCTATTCCGGTGCGCGGACGATGGACGGTATCCGGGTTCTGGTCGACGGTGCGCCCCTCGACGAGCGCTGTGATCTCAAGCACATGTCCGATGCCGGTTTCGAGTGGACTTACGAAGGTAAAGCGCCTGCGCAACTCGCGTTAGCGATCCTTGCCGATCATCTGTGTGACGACCAACGCGCGCTCTCCCACTACGAGGCTTTCATGTGCGATGTGATAGCCAACCTGGAAAATGACTGGGAGATGACCAGCGAGGAAGTCGACGCAGCCCTTGAAAAGATCGCGACTGAAGGACCCGCACGAGTGTCTCACCCAACCGGGTGAGCACGGAACAAGAACCAAAAGTGGATCGCATAGGGAGAGACCGATGACATTTTCGAAAAAACTGACGGCTCTGGTGGTTGTGTGCTTGTTGGGCGCCACGATGGTTATGGCGAAGTACGCCACCGCGGCCGAAGTGAAGTGGAAGATGGCGACCAGTTGGGGCGGCGGCCCGCTGATGGAGATCGGCGCCAAGGCCTTCGCCGAGAAGGTCGCCTTCCTGACCGACGGTCGGGTCGAGATCCAAGTTTTCCCGGGCGGCCAATTGGGCTCCGCGCTCAAGGTTTCGGAGACCGTGAAAGCCGGCGTCGCCGAGGTCGGCCACACTTGGATGGGCTATGACTGGGGCCAGGACAAGACCACGGTGGTCTTCGGTGGTTTTGCCGGCAGCATGGACTCCGAGCGCATGCTGCACTGGCTCTATGAGGCTGGCGGCCTGGAGATGTGGCGCCAGTTCCGCGACGAAAAGTTCGGCGTGGTCTCAATGCCGCTTTTCATCCGCACCGCCGAGGCCTTCTTGCATTCCCGAAAGGCGGTTCGCAGCCTAAGCGACCTCGAGGGCCTCAAGATCCGTACGGCCGGTGCCTGGCTGGAGATTTCGAAGGACCTCGGCGCAGCACCTGTCACCATGCCGGGTGCCGAGGTCTACACATCTCTCGAGCGCGGCGCCATCGACGCTACGGAGTGGGGCACGCTTTATGAGAATATCTCGCCCGGCTTCCACAAGATCGCCAAGTACGTGATCATTCCCGGCGTACATCAGCCCGTCGCACCCTTCGAGGTGATCTTCAACAAAGACGCTTGGGCCGGGATATCGGAGCGCGACCGGATCCTGATCGAGGCCGCGGCCAAGCTCGTCACCTTCGAGACCTGGACCAAGATCGGCCACGAGGATGCCAAAGCGCTGGAGTTCTTCCGTGAGGCCGGCAACGAGGTCATCGTGCTCGACGAGGCCGTGCAGGTCGAAACCAAGAAGCTCGCGCGCGCTTGGGCCGAGGAGCAGAGCAAGGAGAATCCCTGGTTCGCCAAGGCCTGGAAGGCGCAGCAGGAGTTCGAGGCGCTCTGGAAGGACGCCTCCAGCTACCGCAACACCAAAGGCTAGGACGTATCGACACGCGAGGCGAGGACGGGGTCCCGTCCTCACCTCCCGTTTTCCTTGTCCCACTTCGCCAGCCTCGGGTCTCGCATGCTCTCATTCGTCCGTATGATCGAGCGTATCACAGGGGGCATCGGCTTGATCGCCGCGCTTGTCGTCGCCCCTTTGATCCTGGCGATGGTTTACGAGGTCTTCTCGCGCTACCTTTTCAACGCGCCGACGATATGGGCCTACGAGTTGGCCTATATGGCGATGGGCACCAACTTCCTGCTCGGCGCCGCTTTCACCTTGCGCGAGCGTGGCCACATTCGGATCGATGTCGCCTACAGCCATTTCTCGCCACGCCTGAAGGCGCTCGTCGATGCCATCGGTTACCTGCTGATTTTCCTACCCGTCGCCTGGTGGCTCACCTGGGGGCTTTGGAACTATGCCTATGGCGCTTTCCTGTCGGGCGAGACGTCGGGTGAGTCGGCCTGGAATCCGGTCATTTGGCCGTTTCGTTTGGTCTTCTTCCTGGGCTTCCTCGCGCTGGCGCTTCAGGGGACGGCGGAGTTGATAAGGGCGTTCTACGCCCTGCGCGGCCGGCCCCTTTCGGAGCCTTCGCGATGAGCGACTACTTGTCGCTCCTGATGTTTCCGGCGTTGCTATTCGCGCTCTTCATGGGCTTTCCCGTCGCCTTCTCGATGATGGGCGTGGCGTTGATGTTCGGGCTTATCGTCTTCGGCGATGCCGTGATCTTCCAGTTCGTGCAAAAGGTCAACGATGTTGCCAGCAACTTCGTGCTGGCCGCCGTGCCGCTCTTCGTCTTCATGGGCGCCATGCTGGAACGCTCCGGCATCGCCGAGCGTTTGTTCGAGGCGGTGCACCTTTGGACACGACGCCTGCCCGGCGGTCTTGCGCTGGGCACCATCATCATGTGCGTGATCTTCGCCGCATCGACAGGTGTGATCGGCGCCACGGAGACCGTGGTCGGCCTATTGGCGATCCCGGTGATGATGAAGTACGCCTATGACAAGGGATTGATTTCCGGCACCATCTGCGCCGGCGGCTCGCTCGGGACGATCATTCCTCCGTCCGTCGTGGTCGTCGTGCTCGGCCCGGTGGCCGATGTGTCGGTCGGCGATCTTTTCGTCGGCATGATCTTTCCCGGCCTGCTGATGGCGGCGCTCTATCTCCTGTATATCCTGATCCGCTGCACGCTTGACCCCGCCGCCGGGCCGCGCTTGCCACGGCAGGACGACGAACCGTCGGTCTTGCAGAAGCTGCGCATCTCCGTAACCGCCCTCTTGCCGCCGGTGCTGATGATCTTCGCGGTGCTTGGCTCGATCATGTTCGGGTGGGCCGCGCCGACCGAGGCGGCCGGACTGGGTGCCTTCGGAGCTATCCTGCTGACCTTGGCCTACGGTGCCTTCACAACCGGCGTGCTTTGGGAGGCGTTGGTAAAGACCCTGAAGGTCACCTGCATGATCATGTTGATCCTTCTGGGCGGCAACATGTTCGCCGGGGTCTTCGTCGGCGCCGGAGGCGTGGCACTGGCCAACGATCTTATCCAATCCGCACAGCTTAGCGGTTGGGTCATGCTGGCCGCCTTCCTGCTCGTCAGCTTCATTGCCGGCTTCTTTCTCGACTGGATCTCGGTCCTGCTGATCTTCATTCCGGTCTTCATACCGCTGGTCAACGCATTCGGCTTCGATCCGGTGTGGTTCTGTGTCTTGTTTCTCATCGTCATTCAGACCAGCTACCTGACCCCGCCGATGGCGCCCGCGATCTTTTATCTGCGCGGGATCTCCCCACCGGAGATCTCGCTGAGGATGATGTTTCGCGGTGTGGTGCCATTCATCGCCTTGCAACTGATAACGCTCGCCGTCGTCGCAGCCTTTCCCCAGCTCGTGCTCTGGCTGCCCTCGCAGCTGCTGGGGTTCCGGTAGGGAGCTTCTTGATCCTTGATTATTACTGATGTATTCGTAATATATCAGCCAGGACCAAGCGCGTTGGGGGAAGGTTTGATCTTTGCCCGAACGGGGCGTTTGGCTTTTGCGCAATGGGCATGCTGACGTGACACCTGAAGAGATCCTCTCGACCCCGCCCAAGGTTCTCACGCAAGCGCAGCGTGAGTCCTATGTCGCGGACGGTTATTTGCTGCTCGAACGGATCATCCCGGAGGCTTGGCTCGAGCGCCTGCGTGAGACGACCGATGAGATGGTCGAAAAGAGCCGAGCGATTACCACTTCCGATGCGATCTGGGACCTCGAGGAGGGTCATGGTGGACAAAGCCCCCGCCTGCGCCGGCTGTCGAGCCCGAACGACCAGCATCCGGTCTATTGGGAGTTCGCATCGCAATCCCTCTTGCCCGATATCGTCGCCGATCTGGTCGGACCGAACGTCAAGTTTCATCATTCCAAGCTGAACTTCAAATGGGCGCAAGGCGGCAAGGAAGTGAAGTGGCACCAGGACATCGGGTTCTGGCCTCATACCAATTACAGCCCCTGCACCGTGGGAACCTACCTCTACGACTGCGAGCCGGATCAGGGGCCGCTCGGTGTCATCACGGGCAGCCACGAGGGGCCGCTCTACGATCAATTCAACGAGGCCGGTGAATGGGTCGGCTGCCTGTCCGAGGCCGATTCGCAAGCGCTCGATCTAAGCAGGGCCGTTTACCTACCCGGCCCCGCCGGCTCGGTGACGATCCACAACTGCCGGACCATCCATGGCTCCAAGCCGAACCACTCCGACCAGGGCCGGCCACTCCTGCTCAATGTCTATGCCTCGGCCGACGCTTTTCCCTATACCGTCAACCCGCTCTATTCGAAGTACGACCAACAGATTATTCGCGGCCAAGCCGTGCGCTGGGCCCATCACGATCCACGGCCCTGCCTGATCCCACCGGATTGGTCCGGCGGCTATACCTCGATCTTCGCCTTGCAGCAAGAAGAGGACCGAGAGGCGACGGGGTAAGACCTACCGGCGCCA
>JBFELD010000054.1:0-9703 GCA_041552375.1 Kiloniellaceae bacterium
CCGCTGCCGGGGACGTGCAGGCGATCGAGCCGATGGTAACGCAGCTTATTCAAGGCATGTCGGTTGCGCTCTATACGACCTTGGTCGGCGCGGTGCTAAACCTGTGGCTGAGCATCAACTATCGCGTGCTGGCCAGTGGAAGCATCAAGCTGGTTGCGGAAATCACGGCACTGGGGGAGACCCGTGCACGATATGCACACGATTGAGGGCGACGACGACGCCACGGTCTTCCGCGATGTGATCCTGCTCGCGCTGCTGGGGTTCGTTACCATCGTGGTGCTTTTGTTGCCGCACCTCAACCCGCCGACAGTAGATCAGCAAGCAAGCCCGGCGGCCGGCAATTTGGTGGTGGAAGTACGTTGGGACGATGGGATCGATGCCGACGTCGATCTTTGGGTGGAGGCGCCGGGCGATGTCCCGGTCGGTTACTCCAACAAGGGCGGTCACATCTTCAACCTCTTGCGCGATGATCTCGGCCACAAGGGTGATGTTACCGGATTGAACTACGAGATGGCCTTTTCCCGAGGCGCCCCCGCGGGCGACTACACCATCAACCTGCATCTCTACCGGCACAACTCGGGGCCGCTACCGATGTCCGCGGTGGTCGTGATCGGCATCAAGCTAAGTCCTGACGCTCCCTTGAGGTCGATCGTCACCGAGAGGGTCGATCTGGCCCACCAGGGACAGGAAGTGACGGTCGCGAGATTTTCACTCGACGACATCGGGTCGGTGGTGCCCGGCAGCCTCCATGACCTGCCGCGCCGGTTGCGTAGCGGGCCTGGCTAGCGTCCCAAATCGGAAGTTCGCATCATCTACGGCAAGCGCCGGACGAACTTCCGAACCGATAAGGACACTAGCAAACCAGAGGGTCTCGTGTGGTTTATGTGTTCGAAGTTCCTCACCGAGTGAGCGGTCATGAGCGGAACTTCAAAACCACCACACTAGGCGCAAGACACGGGGTCCTGATATGGACAGCCCTTTCATGCTCTACACCCTCGTCGTGCTCATCGCCGCGGCGCTGGCGGCTATCGCCATCTGGGCACCGCGAGGACTGGCGTTGAAGGCATCGGCGCTGCTCCTGGCGGCGGTGTTGATGGCCCTGGGATATGCCGGCTTCATGGAGATCATCGGCAGGCCCAAGCCGATGTCGGTGGAGTGGGCTACGAAGGCCGTCGAAGATTCCGCCGTCATTGCCACCCGAGTGCGCGAAGGCGAGGGGATCTACCTCTGGCTCGAGGGACGCGGCACGGCAGAGCCGCGCGCATACGTTCTCGCTTGGGATTCAAATAACGCCAGACAACTGCAACAAGCCATGCGGCAGGCGGAAGATCAGGGTACGGTCGTGCGCATGCGCGCAATTCGCGATACCAAGCGAGCGATCGACCAACCACTCTTCTACGCGGAGCCGCAGGTGCCGCCACCGGTCAAGGCGGAATTGACCGAATAAGCCGGATTTCACGTCAGCCTTATCTCCGCGCCAATCTAATTCGCCCAGCGGCCTGTGGCGCGATCGTCGACTTGACCTCAAGCCTTCGAGAACGCCGCTTGCCTTCAGCCTGCATCCCCTTGTCGCGCAGCTTCGCTCCTGTGCAAAGAGACACCACAATGGTGTGATCTCAACAGTTAAATAATATAGACAAAATCTCAAATGTAAGATATTTGTATCAAATTCATAAATTTTGTAACGAAAAAATTTCAATTAGAGAGACACTCATGAGGAACGATAAAGATAAGCCAGAGCTTTCGGGCTCGCATCACGATCGCCGGACCTTCATGCGTCGCGTTGGCACAGCAGGTTTAGGGCTTCCGGCCGCGACGTTGCTGGTAAGTTTGGCTGGCAAACGCGCTCGCGCAAACGGTTACGGCTATGACTACGAAGATTGGAACACTCCCAAGCCACGCGGCACGACGGTGATGCGAATGTATGATCGCGGTGGCGTGTCCGAGATCATGAACGGTGAAGTAGGCGGCAAGGGTGGTCCCGAGTGAACGCGGGGCCGCCGCCCTGCGGGAATGAAGGCTCACCGGCTGGTCGGTAAGCAACGCCTCAAAAAGCGAGTGGTCAAGCGGATTGGTCGCAGTATGTAGTAGAATCCATGAAGGCTGGTCGGAAGCGCCAGCCATGCCATGTCACTATTGTCGATGAAGAAAAGCTGATACCTGATCAGTCGCAGCTCGCTCGCCAGCCATGCGCCGGCGCTCGGTGTCAAGGTACGGCGAAGTGCAAGGCTCTTGGCCGCATAGAATTTCGACTTTGATGGCTTTTGCGCGCACACGACCCGTGGGAGGTCCGCCAAAATTCTTGCGCAAAGAGCGCGCAAGGCATCGTCTTCCACGGCCTTCCAGGCCACCGGACAGGCCCGATCGAGAAGCCGGGCGGCGACACTGAAAGAGAGCTTGGCATAGGCCTCCACACCCAGATCGTGAGCCCGGTCGAGCAGCGCGCGCCAATCGTTTGCAGAGCGGTCCGCCAGCAGAACCGCGGTATCCAGCGCATAGTGAAAAAAGGGGGTGCGGTTATGCCACTCCTTGACCAGATGCAAGCAGCAGACGAACAGGTGGCCCTCTGGACTGAATGTCTTGATCCTATGTCCATCCAGGTCAACGGTCCGTAGATCATGCCACAACCGGTCGATGCTCGCAGACACCGGAAGGTGGAATTCGGCCAGGCTGTTGTGGAGATCGATGACCAGCGGGTAACTGCCGACCTGCGAGATCAAGTGAAACTCTGTTTCCATCCGAGCGTCGATCCGATAGCCGAGTTTCTGCAGCTCGGTGATGGCGGTCTTGAATTCAGCTTTCGGAACGATGATGTCGATGTCGCGAAAGTCGCGCGCCCGATAGTCACCATAAACGGTCTCGGCCAGGGCGGGGCCCTTGTACGTCACCGCCTGGACGCCGGCCTTCGATAGCATGGCGAGCGATCGCGCATGCTCTTGGATCAAGGCCCGGCAGCGCGCGTCATGGGCGGTCATGAAGTCGTCGAGCACGGCCAGGTCGGCGGTTTCCAGCAGACCGGGGTCCTGAAGTCGGAGCCCGGAGATCAGAAGCGGCAGCATGCGGCAGCGGTTGGCCAGTTCGATGACCTCGATCCAATCGACCTCTTCATCGAAGAGCCGCGCCAAGTCCGGATCGGAACGACCTGAACGGATGGCGCGCGCCAGTCCGAGCATCACGTGAAGCGACCTGGGAAGCGCGCCCGACGCCTCGGGCGTGCCGCGCGAGGGGCTGTGCGCCCGGTTCCCGTGCCATCCTCCGTCGACGCCCTCCATCTCCTACCTCCAGCGCCGTGCGATCAGCTCCACGGCGACCTTTAGGGACGAAAAGGTGAGCGCGTGGCAGTCCAGTCCGGAAACCCACTCCACGAGCCGCGCGACCTTGTGGTGATCGAACCACTCCGGCACGACCAGGCAGTGCTCCATGAGGCGGTGAAGGGCCTCGACCTTGCGAAGCGGCGTGAGACAGGTCTCGGCCAGGGGATCGTAGCGAGGAAAGATGATCGCCTCGACCGGTCGCCTGAGATCCAATACGCCATCCTGCGGGCCTGGCGGCGGCATGTAGCGGACGACCTTGTTGTCGAAACGCGTATGCGCGGGAAGCGCCATCAGCCCGGGATAAAGCTCGGCGATGACCTCGCTGCCACTGGACTTCACGCACAGGGGTAGTGGAACCGCCCGAACCGCAAGGCTGTCATGCTCCAGAAGGCCGTACTCGTCCGAGAAGTAGGTATAGCCCTTCTTCGCCAAGGCAGCCGTCAAGGTGGATTTTCCACTGCCCGCGACGCCCGGCAGGAGTAGGCAGCCCCTCCTGGTGGCGACGACACCGGCATGGACGTTCAACAGATACCGGGTGCGGTTCATGACGAAGGCCGCAATCAGGTGTTTGACCACCGGAACGACCAGGTGGATATCTTCGCACCAGCGCTTGGCCTCGCCGTTCTGCAGCACCAGATAGCCCGGGTTGGTCTCGGCCACACCGAAGTCGGCGTCCGGAGGTGTTGCGCCGTCGTCGGTCAGATGCCGGAAGCAGGACTCGACGAGACCGGCAACCGTCGGACAGGTGAAGCGAATGACGAAGGTCGTGTCGAGCAGTCGATAGCGCTGCTCGCAGGAGAATTCAGGGACCCGCCCGGATGTATCGGGCAGCTCGGCCTCGGGCTCGTCGGGGAGGAGGCGGCCATTTGCTTGCGCCACGTCCTCGCCACCTTCGATTAGTCCCTGCGCGCGCCATTGGTCCAATAGCTGTTCGAGGTGCCCGGTGCTATCGGATAGCGGCAGGCCGGATCCCTCGGCCAGGCGTCGAGCGATCTCAGGCTCCGTGACACCCTGGTCGAGCCAACACCAGATCAGCGTCGCGGAAGTGTTCAGCGCGAAGACCTTCTGCGCCCTCTGGGAGAACAGGATCCCGTCGTCGTCGAGAATGAATAGATGGACACCTTCGGCGCTCACGGACTTCTCTCGGCTATCAAGTTCATGCCCCTTGGGGTGAGGAAAACTCTCGTAAGGGGTTAATAGCAATAAAATCTTAAATTGTTACCAGCATGGGCTTGTTTTCAGTGCTCGGAGCACGTGTTGATAGGACGTCTTATTCCTCTGGGTCCCGGCCAGGCGCGGCTAATCCGTCAAGCCTGGCGTTGCGTTAGTGGTGCGGATCGATATCTGGAAAGCCTTTGATAATTTGGCCCAAGCGGATCGCCGCGCCGATCGCCCTTTGTCCGTCCAACTTCGATGCCTCGATGCCGAGGATAGCATAAAAATCGTCAATGCTCAGGCCCCGCGAATGTATCAATGCGGCCAGGATGGTCAGCACCTCCTCCCTGAGGGCGGAGAAGTCCGGCTCGTCGCTCATTATGTACTCCCGTTATGGCAGAGGGTAATGACAGAGGGGGGTGACCGCGGGTGCTATCGAGGTGTCGCAATTGTGTCATGCTATTGCAACTTATACATAAAAAAGTGTTAAATTTTTAAATCTTTCTGTTGTATCGCATTTGGCTGCATCGAACCCCGGCCGGGCCCCCTTGATCCAGCGATCGGGAGCGCTATCGGGGATGGTGGTCACCCTTCGCCGAGATGCGGTCTCGGGAGCTCAGCCGAGCGCCTCGTCGGCAAGTTGAGCGACGAATGCCGGATCGTATCCATGCGCCGCCTGGAAGAGCCGGCGGGTATACGGGTGGTCGGGTGTGCTCTGGCGGAGCTGCTCGACCGCCAGGACTTCGACAACCTGACCCTGACGCATGACCGCCAGGCGTTCGCACATGTGGCCCACCACCGCCAGGTCATGGCTTACCAAGAGATAGGTCAATCCGCGTTCGCGGCGCAGGCGCGCCAGCAGGTTCAGGATCTCCGCTTGAATCGAGACGTCGAGCGCCGAGGTCGGCTCGTCCAGAAATAGGACGGAGGGCTCCATGATGAGCGCCCGGGCCACGGCGATACGCTGGCGCTGGCCGCCCGAAATCTGGTGCGGGAAGCGGAACCGGAAGGTGGCATCCAAACCGACCTCCTCCAGGGCTTGCACGATCCGCTCGCGCGAGGCTTCCATACGGTGGATTTTCAAGGGTTCTTTCAGGATGCGATCGATCGTATGGCGCGGATGAAGGGACCCGTATGGGTCTTGAAAGACCATCTGCACCTGGCGCCGGAAGTGCCGGTCGCGGCGCTTGCCTTGTGGCTGTCCGGCAACGGATATGCGGCCGTTCCAATCGGTGATGAGACCGGCGATGGCCCGCAGCACCGTCGACTTGCCGGATCCCGATTCACCCACCAGGCCGAAGCTTTCTCCCTCTTCGACCCGCAGCGACAGGTCACGGACCGCATGCACGCCGCGCTCGGCGCGCCCGAAGACGACGTTCAGGTCTTCGATCTCGATCATGGGCCTGTCCCCTCGGGCTCGGCCCAGCTCGGATCGCGCACCAGGGTGCGCAGGCGGTCGGTTTTTTGGTCGAGGCTCGGCAGGCAACTCAACAGCCCTTGCGTATAGGGGTGGCGGGCCTTGTCGAGCTCGCTGGCCCGGCAGGTCTCGACGATCCGCCCGGCATACATGATCAGCACCCGGTCGCAGAAGGAGGCGACCAGGCTCAGGTCGTGGCTGATGAAGATGAGCCCCATGCCCAGGCGTGTGACCATGTCGTCCAGGATGGCCAGCACCTGCAAGGAGATTGTGACGTCGAGGGCCGAGGTGGGCTCGTCCGCGATGATGATGTCGGGCTTGGGGATCATCATCATGGCAATCATGACCCGTTGGCCCATACCGCCCGAAAGCTCGTGCGGATAGGCATGGTAGACCCGCTCGGCATCGCGAATGCGCACGGCCCGCAGCATCTCCAGCGTTCGCTGCCGGGCATCGGCCCGGCTCGCCGTCTCGTGCACCAGAAACGCCTCGTCGATCTGCCGGCCCACGGTCATGACTGGATTGAGGCTGAATTTCGGGTCCTGGAGGATCATAGAGATACGCTTGCCGCGGACCTGGCGCAGGGTGCGCTCGTCGGCCGACAGAAGGTCGATGTCCGCAAAGCGCAGCATCCGCGCCCGGACCTCCGCGCGCCGATCGGTAAGGCGCAGGATGGCGCGGCCGGTCTGCGATTTGCCGGAGCCCGACTCGCCCACGATCCCCAGTTTCTCGCGGCCCAGATCGAAGCTGACGCCCCGCACCGCCCGCACGGGGCCCTTGGGCGTGTGATAGGTGATGTGCAGATCCTCGACCCTCAAAAGCGGCTCGGCCATGGGATTAGCCTCCGCTTTTCGGGTCGAGGACATCACGCAGGCCATCGCCCAACAGGTTGAAGCCCAAGCTGACAGTGAGGATGGCCAGGCCCGGCATGGTCGGCACCCACCACTGATCGAGGATGAACTGTCGGCCGGTGGAAATCATGGCCCCCCACTCGGGCGAGGGCGGTTGGGCGCCCAGGCCGAGAAATCCCAGGCCAGCCGCGGTCAGGATGATGCCGGCCATGTCCAAGGTCAGGCGCACGATGACCGACGAGAGGCACAAAGGGACCACGTGGCCGAAAATGATGCGTAGTGACGAGGCGCCTTGCGTGCGTGCAGCGAGAATGAACTCGCTGTTTCGGATGGTGAGCGCCTCGGCCCGCGCGATCCTCGCATAGGGCGACCAGGTGGTGAGCGCGATCGCAAGCACCGCGTTCTCGATGCCGGGGCCCAGCGCGGCAACGAAGGCGAGCGCCAGGATGAGGCGCGGGAAGGCGAGGAAGATATCGGTAAAGCGCATCAAGGCCTGATCGACAAAGCCGCCGACGTAGCCAGAGACGATGCCGATGATCAGGCCCACCGGCACCACAATGACCCCCACCAGCCCAACGATATAAAGCGTGATGCGCGAGCCCCAGACGATCCGGTCGAAAATGTCGCGACCGAGTTGATCGGTACCCAGCCAATGTTCGGCGCTCGGTGGCAGCAGGCGATCGGAAAGTTGCTGCGCGATCCCGTCGCCGGAGGTGATCCAGGGCGCCAGGGCCGCGCCCAGGACCAGGGCCGCGATGATGATCAGTCCGGTCATGGCAATGGGATTGCCGCGGAAGGCGCACCAGGCGAGATAGGCTCGCTGGCAGCGGGCCTGAAGAGCGGTGTGCGGCACGTCGGAGAGCAACCAGGCCTTGACCCCGGTGGGGCTGGGAGCGCTGAAGGTGGGGGCCGTCACGATCGCTCTCCTCGCCACTTGCTCACGTGCGTGTCCGGGGATCGACGATCCGGTAGAGGATGTCGGAGAGCATGTTGATGCCGACGAAGCAGGTGCCGACCACGATGGTGCCGGCGATGACCGCGTTCATGTCGGAGTTGAAAAGGGCGCTGGTGATGTACTGGCCGATGCCGGGCCAGGAGAAGACCGTCTCGGTCAGGACCGAGCCCTCCAGGAGCGAGGCATAGGTCAGGCCGATGATGGTGATCAGTTGGACGAGGACGTTGCCGAAAGCATGGCGCCAGATGACGCTGGTCTCCGACAGGCCCTTGACCCGCGCGGTCAGGACGTATTCCTGGCTCAACTGGTCGAGCATGAAGCTGCGGGTCATGCGCGCGATGTAGGCGAGCGCGAAGGTGCCGAGAATAGCGGTCGGCAGGGCCAGGTGCGCCACCGCGTTCTTGAGCACTGTCCAGTCGCCTGCGAGAAGCGCGTCGACCGTCAGCAGCCCCGTCACCGACGGCACCAGGCCCTCGTAAAAGACATCGAGGCGACCCGGCCCCGGCACCCAACCGAGCTGGGCATAGAAGACCAAGAGCGCCACCATGCCGAGCCAGAATACCGGCACCGAATAGCCGATGAGGCCGATCACCCGGATGACATGGTCCAGCGGCCGGCCTTGATGGACGGCGGCGAGCACGCCCATGGGTATGCCCAGGACCGTGCCGACGAGCGTTGCCAGGGTGGCGAGCTCCAAGGTGGCCGGGAAGAAGCGGACCAGATCCTCGAGAACCGGCCGCGAGGTCTGGATCGAGATGCCGAAGTCGCCGCTGAGGATGTCACCCAGATAGCGCAGGTACTGGACGATGAGTGGCCGGTCCAGCCCCAGACGTTGATAGACCTCGTCATAGACGTCCTGCGGCGCCCGGTCGCCGACAATAGCGAGCACCGGGTCGAGGGGCATGACCCGGCCGATGAAAAAAGTGATCGCGGTCAGGCCAAGGAAGGTCAGGCCCAGCGATAGCAGGACCCGACCCGTTGCCTTGGCGAGACGACCCAAGCTCCGCCCCCCGGCCGCCCCGGTCGGCCTGTTGGCCTTTGGGTCCGGGACAGCCATGGGAGCGCTGCGGCGCCTACTTGGTCACGTTGCGGTAAAACACCAGATCGAAGTTCGACCCGGAGACGAACCCTTTGACATTGCCGCTGCTCGCCACCTGCTCGTTCTGTTGGAACATGATGACGAAGGGCGAGACGCGTTGGTGCAAGCGCTGCAGGGCCGCGTAAAGGTCGGCGCGCCGGTCCAAGTCGGGCTCGTTGCGTGCGGCCACGGCAAGCGCGTTGACCGAGCCGTCCGCCCAGGCATTGCGCCAGGCCAGCACACCGGTCAGCTTGGCCTCCAGACTATTGTCGGGATTGTGGGCGAAGCTGTCGGCGTTCGAGTGCGGATCGACATAATCCGGCGACCAGCGGGCGAGAATCAACCCGTGCCGGCGGGCCCGATACTTGGGCCACAGGGCCGAGCCGTCCTGCGGGATGATTTCGGCCTTGATGCCGACTTGCCCCAGGGTTTGCTGCAAGGATTGAGCGATTTCCATGTAGGGCGAGGTATTGAGGCTGTCGATGGCGACCTCGAAGCCGTCGCCATGGCCGGCCTCGGCGAGCAGCGCCTTGGCCCGCTCGACGTTCAGGCTGTAAATCTTGTCATCGGCGGAGGCCCAGAGACCCGCCGGCCAGAAGGACTGGTGAACGCTGAACTGACCCTTCAAGAAGCTGTTCGCCATGCCCTCGTAGTCGACCAGGTAGCGCAGCGCCTCCTGAACCTTGGGCTTGCCCAGGACCTCATCGCTGGTGTTGGCCGCCATGTAGATGAGGGTCGCCTTTGGGTGGAGCTTGATCTCGATACCTTCCTTGCCCTCGATGCCGGCGATCTGGTCCGGCGTCAAGGTGCGGGCAATGTCGATGTCGCCCTTTTCGAGCAACAGGCGTTGAGCGGCGGGCTCCGGCAGGTGGCGCAAGATGACGTGCTTCATCGCCGGCCGCGACTGGAGCACGGCGACGACTTCGTCGACCG
>JBFELD010000055.1:0-9686 GCA_041552375.1 Kiloniellaceae bacterium
GCGCGCTTTGCGGGCCAAGTCGGCTTGGCTGGGGCCGGCGAGCGCAAGGGCCGGCGGCTGGGCTGGTACCGCGGTGCCGGCATCGACGGCACCGATCTCTCCAACCTCGGCCGCTCGCTCGGCGGCGCGCTCACGGGCGCGGCCGGGACGGCGGCCACCGCGCCCGGCTCGTCGTCCGGCAGCGGTGGCGGTGGATCTTCCGGCGGCGGTGGCGGCGGCGGCGGCGGTAGTGGCTGGTAAGGTCAAGCCTCCGCACGCTCACGGATTAGTCACTGGTATACCAGATTATTCTATGCCATGATCCTCGGTGATCGTCGTGGAAGACGATGATCACGTCAGCCCTGAACCGTGTTCCTCGACAAGACGAAGCGCGGCATAGGGGGTCCCGAGGGGAGGAACTTCATGGCGGATAGGCCGGTGGTGCTGGTGACCCGGCGTGTGCCGCCCAATGTGGAGGCACGGGTCACCGCGGACTACGACGCGCGGCTGAACCGCGACGACCGCCTCTATACGACCGACGAACTCCTGTCTCGCGCCGAGGGCGCCAACGCTATCTTGTGTTGCCATACAGAGCACTTCACGGCCGAGGTCATCGGCCGGCTGCCGGCCAGCGTCAATGCCATCGCCAACATCTCGGTCGGTGTCGATCACTGCGACCTGGCGGCGGCGCGCGAGCGCGGCGTTGTCGTTACCAACACGCCCGATGTGCTGAGCGATGCGACGGCGGAGATCGCCATGCTGCTGATGCTGGGTGCGGCACGACGCGCCGGTGAGGGCGAGCATATCATGCGCGCGGCGGCCTGGAAGGACTGGAGCCTCGACTTCATGGTTGGAACCCAGGTGACCGGCAAGCGCCTCGGGATCATCGGCATGGGCCGGGTCGGGCGCGTGGCGGCCCAAAGGGCCCGCGGCTTCGACATGACGATCCACTACTATAACCGTCATCGCTTGGCGCCGGAGCTGGAGGAGGGTGCCGTCTACCACGACACCGTCGATGACCTGCTGCCGCACTGCGATTTCCTATCGATCAACTGCCCGGCGACGCCGGAGACCAAGGGATTGATCGACGCACGCCGCCTGGCGCTGTTGCCGCCGGGGGCGATTTTGGTCAACACCGCGCGGGGCGCGGTGGTTGACGACGAGGCGCTGATCGCCGGCCTGCGCGCCGGGCATCCGGCCGCTGCCGGGCTCGATGTCTTCAACAACGAACCTGACGTACATCCCGGCTACCGGACGCTGGAAAACACCTTTTTGCTGCCGCACATCGGCAGCGCCACCCGAGAGACGCGTGATGCCATGGGATTTCGGGCACTCGACAATCTGGATGCCATATTCGCCGGCAACGAACCCGGCGACCGGGTGGCCTGACAGGCAACGGAGAAGAGGCTTGCACCTCGTAGGGAAATGCTGAAAACTTCACAGCCCACAATGGTTGCCAACGAAAAGAAGCCGGGGCTCACGCTCCAAGGGCAGCAGGACGGGAGAGCATCATCCATCGCGCGGTTCCGCGCGCTCACCAGCCCGTCGAGGAATTTTCGCTTCGTCACGCAGGTGCGTGACGGGATTTGGCCGATACGTTAATCGTCCCAGGGAGGAGGATCGAAATGCCGAAGACCAAAGTCGTTTATAAGGAGAGCACGCTCGCGCCCGAGAACAAAGGTTCCGCCCGGCGCAATTTTCTGAAAGGCTCGCTCGGGGCCGTGGCCGGTGCCGCGGCGCTGGTTGCCGCGCCTCAGATCTCACGGGCTCAGACCAAGACCCTCAAGATGCAGGGGTCCTGGGGCTCGGAGAGCATTTTCTCCGACATGGCCAGGCAGTATGTCGAGCGCGCCGAGGCGATGGCCGGTGGGCGCCTGAAGATCGACTATCTGCCGTCCGGCGCCGTCGTCAAGGCCTTCCAGGTGCAAGACGCTTGCCATAAGGGTGTGCTCGACGCGGCCCATACGGTGACCGCCTACTGGTACGGCAAGAACAAGGCCGCATCGCTGTTCGGCACCGGCCCGGTCTTCGGTGCCAATGCCTCCCAGATCCTCGCCTGGATCCACACCGGCGGTGGCAAGGAGCTCTATCGCGAGCTGGTTCAGGACATCCTGAAGCTCAACCTGGTCGGCTTCTTCTGCATGCCCATGCCGACCCAGCCGCTGGGCTGGTTCAAGGAGGAGATCAAGGGCGTCGACCAGCTCAAGGGTCTCAAGTACCGCACCGTCGGCCTGGCGACCGATATCATGCAGGGCATGGGCCTCAAGGTCACCCAGCTTCCGGGCGGTGAGATCATTCCGGCCCTCGAGCGCGGCGTGATCGAGGCCTTCGAGTTCAACAACCCGACGGCGGACAGCCAGTTCGGTGCGCAGGACGTCTCCAAGCACTACATGATGGGCAGCTACCATCAGGCGGCGGAGTTCTTCGAGGTCATCTTCAACAAGGACGTTTACGAGGGTCTGCCCGCCGAGCATCAGGCCATCCTCGAGTACTCGGCCGAGGCCGCCAACACGGCCAACTATGGCCTGGCCATGAATAGCTACTCGAACGACCTGCAGAAGCTGATGAAGGAGCACGGCGTCAACGTCTATCGCACGCCGGAGTCGGTGATGGCGGCGCAGCTCGCGTCCTGGGACACGGTTCTAGAGGAGCTCATGAAGGACGCCTTCTTTGCCAAGATCGTCGATAGCCAGAAGGCTTGGTCGCATCGGGTCGCGTTCTACGATCTGATGAACGCAGCTGACTACAAGCTCGCCTTCAAGCATTACTTCCCGGGCGAGATCAACTTCTAAGAAGCTGGTGGGTTGAGCGATGGGTAGGGCGGCGCAGGGCAGCTTGCGCCGCTCCGCCCTTCGCGCTGCGGGGACCGCTTGAAGTCGTACTGTGGGCGCTAGCCTCGGCAGGGGGTAATGGAACAGTTCATATTCCTCATTGATAAGGTCACGGCATGGGTCGGCAAGGCCTTTGCCTGGTGCATCATGATCATGACCTTGGGCGTTAGCTACGAGGTCTTCGTGCGCTACCTGTTGCGCGACCCCACGTCTTGGGCCTTCGACATCAGTTACATGATGTATGGCACGCTGTTCATGATGGCCGGGGCCTATACCCTCTCGCGCGACGGGCACGTGCGTGGCGACGTCTTGTTCCGGCTTTGGAAGCCCAAGGTGCAGGCGACCATTGAGTTGACCCTTTACATCCTTTTCTTCTTTCCGGGTGTCTTGGCCTTGATCATCGCGGGGCTCGACTATGCCGGCGAGTCCTGGTTCTACGGGGAAGTCAGCGTCATGAGCCCGGCCAACGTGCCGATCTTCCAGTTCAAGACGATCACGCCGATCGCCGGCTCCCTGCTCTTCATTCAGGGGATCGCGCAGTGCTGCCGCTGCATCATTTGCCTCAAGACCGGCGAGTGGCCGCGGCATCTGGAAGACGTGGAAGAGATGGAGACGATGCTTCTGCATCAGCAGGAGGAAGAAGAACAGTACCAAACGGCCACGCAGGGTGACCGGGCGGGGAGTGCTTAGCAATGACCGACCCTCAAGTCGCCGTGGCCATGCTCGGGATTTTCATTCTGACGATCCTCCTCGGTTTTCCCATCTGCTTCACTCTCGTCGCCATGGGCGTGGCCTTCGGCTACTACGCCTATTACGACCCGGAGCGGATGAGTTCCATCTTCGACAATCAAATCTTCGACCTTCTGGTCAACCAGACCTATTCGGTCATGGCCAACGACGTGCTGACCGCCGTGCCCTTGTTCTTGTTCATGGGCTATATCGTCGAACGGGCCAACATCGTCGACCGGTTGTTTCATACCTTGCAGATCGCGGCCCGACGGTTGCCGGGCTCGATGGCTATTGCGGCGCTGGCGACCTGCGCGATGTTCGCCACGGCGACCGGTATCATCGGCGCGGTCGTCACGCTCATGGGCCTTCTCGCTTTCCCGGCAATGTTGAAGGCCCGCTATAACACCAGTTTCGCCGCCGGCGTGATTTGCGCGGGTGGTTGTTTGGGCATTCTGATCCCGCCTTCGATCATGTTGATCGTCTATGCCGCGACCTCGAACGTCTCGGTGGTGAAGCTCTATGCCGGTGCCATTTTGCCCGGATTTCTCCTAGCGGGTCTTTACATCGTCTATGTGATCGGGCGGTCGATCATCAATCCGTCGCTGGCGCCCAAGCCAAAGGACGAGGACATCGGCGAGGTAAGCCGAGGCCGCCTCGCGATCATGGCGGCAACCTCGTTCTTCCCCTTGGCCTTCCTCATTCTCTCGGTGCTGGGCGCGATCCTGGCGGGCTTGGCGACGCCGTCCGAAGCGGCGGCGGTCGGCGCTTTGGGCGGCCTCATCTTGGCCATCGGCTATCGGGTCGGCGGCATCCTGCAAGGCGAGATCGTGCCCGACTGGGTCAGTGCGGCGGCCAAGCCGTCGGACAGCTGGTTCCAGATCCTGGGCGTTGGGGCGATGGTGGTCCTCGCGTTACATGTGGCCTACATAGTGGGTCAAGCTCTCATGGCCTTCTTCGGCGATTGGACGGTGTCTTTGGAAGGCGGCCTGTTCGGCACTCCTTATATCAACTCGGTCCTTGCCCTGTTCGTCGGCATCGGCGCGCTCCTCGTGGCGGGCCGCGTGCCCGTGATCGGCGCGATCTGGCCGCGCACGCCGGCGACGCACGCCTTGATGACTTTTGCCGGGCATGGCGCCCTCGGCGGTCTGGTGGCGGCAGCCGCCTACCTGATCGCGGTCCACCTCTTCGACTTCGATGAGGTGTTGAGATGGCACGAGCCGAACGACTGGGCCGTCGACATCGGCTTCCTGGTCGGGGCCGCCGGTTGGCTGGCGTGGCGGATCGTCGAGAAGGACCGGTTGCGCGAGTCGGTCTATCTCACGGTGCGCACCTCGGCGATGGTCTGCTGGCTCTTCGTCGGCTCCTGGACCTTCTCGTCGGTCTTTTCCTATCTCGGCGGCGAGCAGTTGATCAAGGAGTGGGTGCTGTCGATGGATCTCTCGCCGGTGATGTTTCTGATCCTGGCGCAGATCATCATCTTCTTGCTGGGTTGGCCGCTGGAGTGGAGCGAGATCATCATCATCTTCGTTCCCATCTTCCTGCCGATGCTTGGCTTCTTCGACATCGACCCGCTGTTCTTCGGAATCCTGGTGGCGCTCAACCTGCAGACGTCATTTTTGACGCCACCCATGGCCATGGCGGCCTACTATCTCAAGGGGGTGGCGCCCCCACATGTGTAGTTGGTGGAGATCTTCAAAGGCGTACTGCCGTTCCTCTCCATGGTCATCATCGCCATGATCCTGCTCTACGTGTTTCCGGAGATCGCCCTCTGGTTGCCGGAACGCTGGTACTCGGCGCGCTGAGGCCGAGGGAGCGCGAATACCGCCATGAACCCCGCCGATCTTAGCGCCGCCGAGGCCGCCCGGCTGATCGCCGAGGGAACCATAACCAGCCGCGATCTGACGGCCGCCTGCCTGGCGCGGATCGCCGAGCGCGAGCCCGAGATCCGGGCATGGTCCTTCATCGACCCCGACTATGCGATGGAGCAGGCCAACGCCGCCGATGCGTGGCGACAGGAGGGCCGGCCGCCAGGGCGGCTACATGGCGTCCCCGTGGGGATCAAAGACATCTTCGATACCCGCGACATGCCGACGGAATATGGAACACCCTTGGCCGCCGGGAGGCGGCCGAGCGAGGACGCGGCAGCGGTCTCGAAGCTGCGACATGCCGGTGCCGTGATCATGGGCAAGACCGTGACCACGGAACTTGCGGTCTATAGCCCAGGCGTGACCCGCAATCCTCATGACACGGGGCACACGCCCGGCGGTTCGTCCAGCGGGTCGGCAGCGGCGGTGGCCGCCGGCATGGTCCCGGCTGCCTTGGGGACCCAGACCAACGGCTCGGTCATCCGGCCGGCCTCCTTTTGTGGCGTCGTCGGTTACAAACCCACCTTCGGGCTGATCTCGCGCAGAGGGGTTCTGGCGCAATCACGGCCGCTCGATCAGATCGGCGTCTTCGCCCGCGATGTTGCTGACGTGGCGTTGATCGCCGATTGCCTGACCGGCTTCGACCCGACCGATCGGGACAGCCTTTCCGGTGCGCGCGCACCACTTTCCGAGGTTGCCGGAACCGATCCGCCACTGGCGCCGGTTCTCGCCGTCGTCAAGACGCCAGCTTGGGAGAAAGTGGCCGAGGATGTGCGGGCCGGTTTCGGCGAGCTGAGCGGTGTCCTCGGTGAGAGCTGCGACGAGGTGGCCTTGCCGGAGCCCTTTGCCAAGGCGTACGACTGCCACCGAACGATCATGGTGGCCGATCTGGCCAAGAGCTTCGCGTCCTATTACGATCGCGGCAAGGATGGCCTGAGCGCGATGCTGAGCGCGATGATCGAGGAGGGGCGAGGCGTCCTGGCGGTCGACTACAATCTCGCGCTGGATTGGCAAGAGGTGCTCTATGCCGGCCTGAGCGAGATCCTCGAGCGCTACGACGCGATCGTCACGCCGGCCACCGTCGGCGAAGCGCCGAAGGGATTGGAGAGTACCGGCGATCCGATCGCCGCTACGCTGTGGACTTATCTGGGCGTTCCGGCGATTACCTTGCCGCTGCTGACCGGGGCTGCGGGCCTGCCCGTCGGGGTCCAGCTCATCGGTGGGCGCGGGGACGATGCGAGACTCTTGAGGACGGCCCGCTGGTTGGCGCAAACTGTAGCCGAGGCGCAGGCCGAGGACTAGGGAGGAGAGCTCGTGGAGGTGAGTCATCATGCTGGATAGGATTATTGCGGTCTTGTCGCTTGCCGCTCTCTTGGGTTTCACGCTCATCGTCGTGGTCTTCGTGCGTGAGTTGGATCTCGCCGTCGTCATCCTTATCTGCCTTTTGATCGGGTGCCACGATTTCTGGTCCACCTTCAAGAAGCAGAGAGACCGGGCGAATGGCAACGGCAAGGTCGCCGAGAACTGACGAACAGCATTGCCGGCGACCGGCACGAGCGTCGCACAGAACGGGGGTAAGAACCCCATGTTGCGGATCTCCCGCTTGGACCTTGAAGATGCGCTCGCCCTTATCGAAGGGGCGGCGGCCCGCGCCCGGGGGCTCGGCGTGCCGATGTGCATCTCCATCGTCGACGAAAGCGGGCACCAGATCGCCTTCCAGCGTATGGACGGCGCCAAGGTGCTGAGCGTTCGCCTATCCGACGACAAGGCCTTCACGGCCGCGGTCTCGCGACGGGGGACGCACGAGTACAACGAGCTTTGCGTGCCGGGGAGCTTGGTCTTCGGGATCCATACCTCGTCCCAGGGTCGCTTTTCGATCGTCGGAGGCGGCTACCCGGTGACCCAGGATGATGACACGGTGGTTGGCGGTATCGGCTGCTCCGGCGGGACGCCCGAGCAGGATATGGACTGCGCGTGCGCGGGGATCGCATTCTGGCGGTCGCACCCGCGATGATGGGATGGGATTCCACCGGTTCGAGCGCGGCACCGGCACGATTTAGAAGAGGTCCATGAGAGAGATGAACGACAACGCCTTTACCGCCGAAAGCCCCTATGGCAAGCAGCACGAGCAGACCTACGCCGGGGCGCTCAGCTTTCTGCGGCGAAAGTACAGTCGAGATCTGACCGGGGTCGACGTGGCCGTGATCGGTGTGCCCTTTGACCTGGCGACGACGTTCCGTGCCGGCACGCGCCAGGGGCCCCAGGCGGTGAGGGCGGGCTCGGTGCAATTGGCGACGCTGGACGCCTTTCCCTTCGACTTCGATCTTTACGAGCGTCTGGCGATCGTCGATAGCGGCGACTGCTATTTCGATCAAGGCCATCCTATGAAGGTTCCGGGCATCATCACCGAGCGGATCGGCGAGGCGCTGGCCGCCGGGGTGAAGACGCTTGCCATCGGTGGCGACCACTTCATCACCCTGCCGATCCTGCGCGCCTATGCCGAGAAATACGGAGCCATCAGTCTCGTTCACTTCGACGCGCACGCCGATACCTGGCCGGACGACGGCGAGGAGCTGAACCACGGCTCGATGTTCACCCGAGCGGTCGGAGACGGTCTGGTCGATCCGGCCGCCTCTGTTCAGATCGGCATACGGACCATCGCGCCCGACGAAGGATTTAATATCCTCGACGCGCCCTGGGTGCATGCCAACGGCCCCGAGGCAGTGGTGGCCAAGGTGCGCGAGATCGTCGGCGGCAAGCCCGCCTACCTCACGTTCGACATCGATTGCCTCGATCCGGCTTTTGCGCCCGGCACCGGCACGCCGGTCTCGGGCGGTTTATCCAGTCACCAAGCCCTTGCGATCCTTCGCGGTTTGGGGGGGCTGACGTGGGTGGGCATGGACATTGTCGAGGTGGCGCCGGCATACGATCATGCGGAGATCACGGCGATCGCGGCGGCGACCATCGCGCACGACTGGCTCTGCCTGCTGGCGGCCAGGACCTGAGACGGGGGAGCGGCGCCCTTGCGGCAAGGTCGGTCTCTTCTGACGTCGCGCACGTTTCGTGTCATCCTGATCTACCTCTTCGTCCTCAGTCTTGCCCTTGGTGGACTTTTGGGGCTCGTCTATTGGTCCACCACGGCGGCCGTCTCTCGACAGATCGAGACCACCATCGATGCCGAGCTGAGAGGGCTTGCCGAGCAGTTTCGCCAGCGTGGCGTGATCGGGCTCAGCCAAGCGATCGAGCGTCGTTCCACACAGAATGCGGACGGCCGGGCGCTCTATCTGCTGACCGATGCGGAGTTCCGTCCGCTCGCCGGTAATCTCGACCGCTGGCCCGATGGAGAGCCGGACGAAGAGGGCTGGGTCACCTTTCGTATGGCCAATCCCTCGACGCCCCGCGGCTTCGATTTCGGCCGTGCGCGCACCTTCGATCTTGGTGGCCGGTTCCACCTGTTGGTCGGTCACGACGTACGTGAGGAGACCTTCGTTGCCGGCCTGATCCGCGGGACCTTGATCTGGGCGCTGATCGTCGTCGTGGCGATCACGGTCCTGAGCGGCCTCTTACTTAGCCGGATGCTGCTCTCGCGCATCGAGGCGATCAACAAGACCAGTCAGGAAATCATCGCCGGGGACCTCTCGCGCCGGGTGCCCGAGAGTGGTAGCGGTGACGAGTTCGATGCCTTGGCGCGCAACTTGAATGCGATGCTCGATCAAATCGAACGGTTGATCGGGGGCATGAAGCAGGTCTCCGACAACATCGCTCATGATCTGCGCTCCCCGCTCGCGCGTCTCAGAAGCCGCCTCGAGGTGTCCCTGATCGAAGCGAAGGACACGGAGAGTTACCGCGAGATCCTCCGCGAGACCATCGAGGAGACCGACCAGATCCTGGCCACATTCACGGCGCTGCTCTCGATTGCCGAGGCCGAGGCGGGCGCACCCAAGCAGCGCTTCCAATCCCTCGATCCGGCGGAATTGTTAGCCGATGTCGGTGATCTCTATGCGCCTCTTGTCGAGGAGGCGGGCCTCCACTTGGAGCTGCCTGAGCCAACAGGGGGAAACGGCGGCCCGCCCGCCCGAAGGCTACGCGGGGACCGTGATCTGCTGTTTCAGGCGCTGTCCAACCTTCTGGACAATGCCATCAAGTACAGCGAGCCGGGCGGTCGCGTGACCTTGGCCCTCGACACGTCCACGAATGGCACCGTGTTCACCGTCGCCGACCAAGGCGCCGGCATTCCGGAGGCCGAGCGCGAGAAGGTGCTCGAGCGCTTCTATCGCCTGGA
>JBFELD010000056.1:0-9561 GCA_041552375.1 Kiloniellaceae bacterium
CGCGTTCTTGAAGGTGATGATCCCGGCAAGCGAGATGTAAAAGCCGATGTCCAAGGCCGCCCTGGCCAGCGCAGGGCCCGCGGTGAAGCAGTGGATCACGCCGGGAAAGGCGCGACTGCGATACGCATCGCGCAGGATCTCAACAACGTCGTCATCGGCGTCGCGGGCATGGACGATCAGAGGCAGGCCTGTGCGCCGCGCCGCTTCGATATGAGCGCGAAAGCTCGCTTGCTGCCGTGCCCGGGGGCTGTGCTCGTAATAGTAATCCAGGCCGGTCTCGCCGATGCCGACGACCTTCCCATGGGCCGCAAGCGCGACCAAGACCGCCGGATCCTCGACACCCTCGCCGCCGGCCTCGTGCGGATGGACGCCGACCGAGCAATAGACGGAGTCGAACCTCTCCGCGATCGCCCGCACCTCGGGAAAGGTCGAGAGTTTCGTGGAGATTGTCACCAGACGCCGGACCCCGGCCGCCTCGGCGCGGGCGACGATCGCCGCCAAATCTTCTTGATCGGCCAGGAAATCCAGATGGCAGTGGCTATCCACCAACGGCATCTAGGCCCCCTCCCCGGCCTTGGCGACCTGGTGGCGGGGGAAGACGCCCTTTGGTTTGGGCAGGGCCGTGCCCGGTATCAGCACATCGTCCCGGCCCAACGCGGCGAAGGTCCGGGCCTCCGCCGGAACCGCGAGCTGATCGAGGATCTTGCCGCTTGCCGTCGGCATGACCGGCTGAACGAGCGTGGCGATGTGGCGAATGACCTCCGCCAGAACGTAGAGCACGCTCGCCATCCTCTCCCGGTCGCTCTTGGCCAGCGACCAGGGCGCTTGCGTGTCGACGTAACGGTTGGCCTCCGCCACCACCTGCCAGACGGTTTCCAGCATGCGGTGAATGGCCTGCCGGTCCATCGCCGCGCGTGCCTCGTCCAGCGCGCGCCGGGCGGTGGCGAGCAACGTCTCGTCATCGGCCGTCAGGGCTCCGGGCTGAGGGACCGCGCCATCGCAGTTCTTGGCGATCATCGATAAGACCCGTTGTGCCAGGTTGCCGAGGTCGTTGGCCAGGTCACTGTTGATGCGCTGGGTGATGGTCTCGTCGGAGAAGGAGCCATCGTTGCCGTAGGGCACCTCCCGCAAGAGAAAGTAGCGGATCTGATCCAGGCCGTAGGCCTCGACCAACGAGCCGGGGGTGATGACGTTCCCAAGCGACTTCGACATCTTCTCGCCATCGACGAAGAGGAAGCCATGGCCGAAGACCCGTTTGGGCAGGGCCACACCGGCGGACATCAGGAAGGCCGGCCAATAGATGGCGTGAAAGCGCAGAATATCCTTGCCGATGACATGGATATCGGCGGGCCAGTAGCGGGCGAGGTCATTGCCTTCGGTCTCGGGGAAGCCGAGCGCGGTGATGTAGTTGGTCAGCGCGTCGAGCCACACATACATGATGTGGCGCGGATCACCCGGCACGGGGATGCCCCAATCGAAACTGGTGCGCGAGACGGAAAGATCTCTCAGGCCTTGCTTGACGAAGCTCACCACCTCGTTGCGCCGGTAATGGGGCAGGATGAAATCGGGGTTCGCCTCATAGTGCGCCAGCAGCTTGTCGCCATAGGCGCTCAGCCGAAAGAAATAGCTTTCCTCCTCGACCCACTCGACCTCCGCTCCGGAGGGCGCCAGGCGGCGCCCCTCCTCATCGGTGGTCAGCTCCTCCTCGCCGAAGTAGGCCTCGTCCCGGACGGAATACCAGCCCGCATACTTGTCCAAATAGATGTCACCGGCCTCCGCCAGACGTTGCCACAGGGCTTGGGTGGAGACGAAGTGGCGCTTTTCGGTGGTGCGGATGAAGTCGTCGTTCGAGATGTCGAGCAGGCGGCACATCTCCTGGAACTGAGCCGTGATTTCTTGACTGAAGTCGCGGGGCGTCATGCCGGCTTTCTCGGCGGTCTTCGCGACTTTCTGCCCGTGCTCGTCGGTGCCGGTAAGAAACCGGACGTCGAAGCCGTCCAGGCGTTTGAAACGCGCGATGGCATCGGTCGAAATAGCCTCGTAGGCATGGCCCAGGTGCGGCGGCCCATTCACATAGGAAATGGCCGTCGTGATGTAGAACGTGCTGCGCTCGTCGTGCCCCATCTCGGCGCTTCCAACTCTCTCGGGTGGGGTCGAACCACGAACGGTACGACCGCTTGGATGGCTGGGGAACCTACAGCGAGCCGCGCCCCGCCTCAAGCTCCAGAAAGGCAGTCACGATGACCTGCTTGCGATCGAGGTTGAGCGCTTCGGCATCGCGGGCGAAGCGTCCCAGGTGCTCCCAGAACGCCAACCATAGCTCGGCCGGCCGCCAGGCGAGCAGGCGCTCCATCAATGCCTTGTCTTCGGGCGGCATTTCCAGGGTGGCCAGGCCAAGGGCATTCGCACGGACCAATTTGGCCGTCCACCAGCGCAAGAGCTCGACCCCGGTGCGAAAGGCACGGCCATCCTTGCCTTGGGCGAGGCGCTCCGCGACGGCATGCAGGTCAGTGGTGGGCGTGCGGGGTAGGACGGCCAAGAGCTCCAAGATCACCCGATAGAGATCGGTGCCGCCGCTCTCGGCGATATCACGCGCCCTGCCCGGCGCACCCTCGGCCAAGCGCACGAGCAAGCCGCGCTCCGCGGTGTCCATGTCGGGATACCAGCGCTCGAGAATGTCCAGAACTAGACCGTCCGGCAGCGGCGACAGAGCAAGATGACAGCACCGCGAACGAATCGTCGGCAACAATGCGCCTTCGATATGAGATACAAGCAATAACAGTGCGTTAGAGGGCGGTTCTTCAAGTATTTTCAGCAAAGCATTAGCCGCGTTTTGGTTCAGGTCGTCGGCCGTGTCGACGATCACCACACGCCATCCGCCCTCAGCGGCGGTCTGTCGTAGGAAGGAGATGGCGTTGCGGACATCATCAACCTTGATGACCCGGCTCACGCGTCCCTGCTCATCGGCGCGCGGTTCCAACACACGCAGGTTCGCCTGGGCGCCGCCGGCGATCTGGCGAAAAACTGGGTGATCGCGGGGAACGGCCAGATCCTCCATCGGGGCGGCGAACAAGGCCGCCTCGCCCATGGTGTCGGCGATGACACGGCGTGCGAAGCGATAGGCCAGCGTCGCCTTGCCGATCCCCCGCGGCCCGCTGACCAGCCAACCATGCGGCAGACGCCCGGAGCGAAAAGCATCGATGAGCGTGCGCTCAGCCTTCTCGTGGCCGAGTAGGCTGTCGTTCTCCCGAGGTGGTGGGATGAGGGCCGTCACTTCGCTCATGACCGCGGCGCCTCAAATCGCGCGGCGACCACGTCTTCGACCATCCGCTCCACCGTGTCGGCGTCGCCTTCGGCATCGATCACCACGCAGCGCTCGGGCTCGGCCGCGGCGATCTCTTGAAACCCCTGTCGAACCCGCTCATGGAAATCGATGGCCAAGCGCTCGTACCGGGTCTCGGTTCCGGGACGGGCGCCCGCGCGCGCCAGACCCGCCGCCACCGGCAGATCCAGGATCAGGGTCAAGTCCGGGCGGGTCGTCCCGGACGGCTGGTCGCCGAGCGCCGCAGCCGCCACGTGGTCAATGGCGGCCCGCCCCAGGCGGTGTCCATACCCCTGATAGGCCAGCGTGGAGTCGGAGAAACGATCACTCAAGACCCATTGCCCCCGCGCCAGTGCCGGGATGACCGTTTCCAAGAGGTGGGCCCGCCGGGCCGTATAGTGGAGAAGAGCCTCGCTCAACGGATCCCAACGACCGGTCTCACCGGTGACGAGAAGCTGGCGGATTTCCTCCGCCGCCGGACAGCCTCCCGGTTCACGGGTCGCGACGACGGCCAAGCCCTGAGCGGTCAGACGGGCGGCAAGGCGGGAAAGCTGGGTAGACTTGCCACTGCCCTCGCCGCCTTCGAATGTGATGAAGCGCCCGCGCATGTCCTCCCCTAGTTCACGGCCAAGGAGGTCCCGAAGATGAGGTGTTTGATCGATCCCAGAATACGCCCGACGGGCCCCAGTCTGGGCACATCCGCACCGGCCACCAGAGGCACGACCTTGGGCTCGTCCATGCCCGGAGCCGTAATGGTGAGCTGGCCGATCCGTTCGCCGGAGGTCACGGGAGATGGGACCGGACCGTCATAGCTGACGGAAACCTTCATGTCCCGACGCGCATCGCGGCCGAGCGTGACCACCACGTCCTCGGTCGTCACCAACGGAACGCTAGAGGCCTCCCCCAGCCAAACGGAGGCCTCGGCGACCTCCTCGCCCGCCGTCAGAAGGGCGTAGTTGTCGAATTGACGAATGCCCCAGGTGAGCAGCTTGGTCGCCTCCGTGGCCCGTTCCTTGACGCTTCCAAGGCCGGTGACGACGAGGGTCAGCCTGCGGCCGTCCTGCACCGCCGAGGCGGTCAGGCCATAGCCCGCCTCCTCCGTATGACCGGTCTTCAGGCCATCGGCGCCGATATTTCGATAAAGCATCGGATTGCGGTTGCCCTGCCTGATTTCCGACCACACGAACTCCTTCTCGGCGAAGAAGCCATAGTACTCCGGAAAGTCCCGGATGATCAGCGTCGCCAGGTGAGCGAGATCCCGTGCACTCATGCGATGGTTCGGATCGGGCCAGCCGGTCGAATTGGCGAAGCTGCTATCCCGCATCCCGATTTCCTTGGCGCGTTTGGTCATCAGCTCGGCAAAGGCCTCCTCGCTTCCGGCCAAGCCCTCGGCCAGGACGATGCAGGCGTCGTTGCCCGATTGCACGATCACACCGCGCAGAAGATCTTCGATCCGCACCTCCGAGCCGACCTCGACGAACATCTTCGAGCCGCCCATACGCCAGGCCTTCTCACTGACCAGCAAGGTCGAGTCTAGGTTTATCCGCCCCTCCCGTAGAGCCTCGAACACCATAAAGACCGTCATGATCTTGCTCATGGACGCGGGCGGCATCGGCAAATCGGCGTTCTTCTCCAGCAGTATGGCGCCGGTGTCGTGATCCATGAGCAGGACCTCCCGAGCGCTCGTCTCGATGCCGATCGCAGGACGTGCCAGCGCGCCGAGCAGAAGCACCAAGCCGAAGCAAAGCACGGCGGACCGCGGTGTCGCGGCGAGGTTGGAGCGTGATAGTGCAGTCATGCCATTCCTTTGGGTCGAACCGTCGAAAGTGCTCTCGAGGGCATGGTGCCCCGTTGGGGAAGACTTAATCGAGAAATCGGCACAAGATTATGGCGTCTTGCCGGATGAAGAAAGGGCGCCTGTCCTGTGCGCCGCCATCACTCAACGATTATCTGCGCGTCGTGATACCCGTTGGCGCCCAAGGTGGCCAGCAGGCGGTCGGCGTCTTCGACCGTCGCGACGGGCCCCAAGCGGACGCGATACATCCTGGCACTGCCGACCTTGACCTCGGTAATGCGGCTGGCGCCGATCGAATTGAGGCGTGCGCCGACCCGCATCGCATTATGCAGCTGGGAGAATGCACCGACCTGAACGAAGATGTCGGTAGGCCGCACCGGGAGCTGAACGACCGCCTGGCCGTCCGCCGAGGTCACGCTGCTCGGCAGCCGGGCGGCCTGAAAGGTGACCGGGATCGTCGAGGTCGAACCGCTCGTGTTGGATGAGTCGGTCAGGACCTCCGCCACCACGGTCTCGCGCGGAACTGCCGGCGCGGAGGCCGTCTCGGCCTCTTTGCCTTGAGCGATGGCGGCCAAGCGCCGACTTTCCGCCGGCAGGATCTCGACCCGCACCCGGGCCGTGCCTTTTCCCTCGAAGCCGAGGAGCTGTGCGGCCTTACGCGAAACGTCGATGATGCGGTTCTTCGAAAAGGGGCCGCGGTCGTTGACCCTCAGAGTAACCGCGCGTCCGTTTCCCAGATTGGTCACACGCACGGCCGAGGGCAAGGGCAAGGTCTTGTGCGCGGCGGTCATGGCGTACTGATCATATGTCTCGCCATTGGCCGTGGACTTGCCGTGGAAACCGGGACCATACCAGGAGGCGATGCCGGTCTCGTCGTAGCTGAAATCCTCCTTCGGGTAATACCACGTGCCGGCGACCTGGTAAGGATTGCCCACCTTATAATTGCCTTTGCCCGAGGCGGGCGGCGGGCTCATTTCCTTGACGGTGTGCACGGCAAGCTGTGTCTCGGCGCAGGCGGCGAGAAGGATCAGGAGAGGCGTCAGCTGGAAAAATTTGCGAATGTCATACATGATTTTGCGATCGCGCTCACGTACCTAACAGGATGTGGTAGTTTAGGTGGACAAACTCCATGCCGCAATCCTCAGTCCCCTATTCTTTCGTATTAGGCTCTGTGGATCGCGCACGCCGTTTACAAGGCGGGCAATAAGAGCCGCTCTCGAGCAGAATTGCCAGAACCTGATGGCTCGGATGTCCGTCGGCGGGGATCCCGCGATCCGACTGAAAGGCTCTGAGTGCCGCTCGGGTTTGTTTTCCCGCACGGCCGTCGGCCGGGCCGGCATCGTAGCCAAGCGAGTTCAGGCGGGCTTGCAGTTGTTCGATGTCCTGGCGGCTCATCGGCGTTTCGGAAAAATCCTCGGCCGTGATCAAATGTCCCTTGCCGGCGATGCGGTCGGCCAGGTGGCCGATGGCGATGGCATAAAAGATCGAGCGGTTCCAAACCATCGTGGCGCGAAAATTGTCATAGACGAGAAACGCCGGCCCGCGGTGTCCGGCCGGAAGGACGATGGAGCCCTCCATGTCGGCACGGGGCAGGTCACGCCCATCCGCCCGGCGGACGCCCGCGGCCTGCCACGCCGCGATGGCCTTGCGGGTCTGGAGCCCGGCACTCGGCCAGTCGAAGTCGGCGGGAATGCGCACCTCCCGGCCCCAAGTCTCATTACCCTGCCACCCCACATCGGCGAGGAAATTGGCGGCCGAGGCGAAGACGTCCGGCAAGGCGGCCCAAATATCCCGCCGTCCGTCGCCGTTGCCGTCGACGGCATAGCTGGTGAATGTGCTCGGCATGAATTGAAGCTGCCCCATGGCGCCGGCCCAGGACCCGGTCATCGCGGGAAGCGAAATGTGGCCCTGCTCCAGAATGGTCAAGGCCTGCAGCAATTGTTCGCGGAAAAATTCGGCGCGGCGCTCGTCGTAAGCCAGGGTGACGAGCGCGGGAACAACCGGAAAGCCGCCCGTGTGGTCCCCGAAGTTGCTCTCCAGCCCCCAAAAGGCGACGAGAAACCTCGGCTGGACGCCGTAGCGGGCCCGGACCTGCTCGAGCAGGCCAGCGTGCTGTGTCAACAATGCCTGGCCGCGCAGAACACGCCGATCGGTGACCACCCGGCGCAGATAATCGGAAAACGTCAGGGTGAATTCGGGCTGCCGGCGGTCTCTTTCCAGAACCTCCGGCAGGGGTGATGCCCCATCCAGGCTGCGGTCGAACGTGGCCGGAGAAATGCCTTTGGACAGCGCTTCCGCGCGCAGTTGCGCGATCCAGGTCGCGAAGTGGTGGGCATCGAAACCTCCCGTTTCCGCCGGCTCGACGGCCCGGTCGGAAGCGGCTGCCTGGGATGGGAGCTCGTCGGCCAAGGCGAGACGCCCCAGCGATAGGGCGATAAGAAAGATGACCGTGCCCACCGCCGTCGGCGCCCCTGAGCGTCGAACAAGAGGCCGCACCAAGGTGCGTGTTTCCTGCATCGCCATGCCTACCTCCGAATCGACCTGGCGCCTTCGATACTCATGCCCAACCCGAACGACGAGGGCAACGCCAAATCCGTTTTGACCCGATCCGGGCCCCGATTCGGCTACAGTTTCTCAATCCTGGCCGCGATGGTAGACCCGACAAGCGGTCGTTCCTTGGCCGGAGAATACGTAGAGAACGTTGGCTTCGGAGAGCCCGGCCTTATCGACCAAGCTGCCGTGACCGCCGATCGCGGCGCCGTAGACGTCTTTTCCGAGCAAGGCCACGTAGCGTCGGTCCGCTCGTTGCTTAAAGGCGCCGTGGCGACAGGCTTGGCTCATCTGGCGATTGATCGTCCATTGGGTCTCGATCGGCTCGTCGCTGCGATGGACGACCCTCGAGCCGCGTTTTTGGTAGCGAAGGTCGGGAGGACTAGGGTCGACCACGCGCGGCCTTGGATTGCTCGGGTCGATATAGCTACCGGCAGCATGGGCCGTGATGGGAATGAGGCACAAGGCCGCGAACAAGGCGGCCAATCTGGCGGCGCTCAGGGTCCGCATCATCCGTCGTCGTGCCGCGCGCTGCATGTGCTCTCGTTGCCGATTATGGAAATGCCGGGCCGCTGGCGATGCTGCGATCCTAGGGCCAAAGCGGTAATTCATCGTTAAGCGAAAGTTTCTGACGATATCTAAAATTACCCATAAATATCAATTAATTATGATCTATTGTTCACGCCTTCTTAAGTCCTGGGGCCTAAAGATGGCGGCACGACAACTTCTCGAAGGACAATCGAATGTTTGGAACGTTGACCAAATTCCTGCGTGACGAGTCAGGTGCCACGGCCATCGAGTATGGTCTGATCGCCGCTCTGGTCTCCATCGCCGCGATTGTTGCCATGGGCGCCATGGGCAACGAACTGGGTGACATGTTCAACACTGTCGCCAGCGAACTCGACAACGCGCAGAACTAAGGTTGGAGTTTGGAGGGTCGTTCCCCCTACGGCCTCAGCTACTCTAGCCTACGGCGGGCCGGACTATGCGTCCGGCCCGTTCGTTTTCGCTGAAATGTCCGGGGACCCCCCCCTGTGTAGACGGGGCTAGTCGCTTGTGGTCAGCAAACCGCTCAACTCGATCGGTTTTTCTTCCTGCTCACCGTCTTTGCCCTGCGCGGTGATCTGTTCCCAGGTCCGTTCCAGGGTACGCTGCATCCCTTGGCGGAGCACCTGCTCTCGTTCCAACAGCCGATACAAGCGGTCCTTTTCCTGCTTGAGGTCCTTGTTGGCTTTGATCAATCGATTGATCTCGATCTTCTGGAACTCGACGACCGTCGCCTGCTCTTCATGAGGGTCCAGTTGTGGCGGATCATCGGTATCTGCCGTGTCGTGCCTTTCCTCGGGCACATAGATATATAGGCGGCCGGCCTGCACGAAACCTCGGAAATCACCGGTTCTAAACCGGGTCTTGACCTCGTCCACGCTGATGCCGAGCCGCTTGGCGGCTGCCTCGAGCTCAAGCGGTTCGTGATCGCTGAGGTCGGGTGACGGGTCCGATCGTTGTGGTGCTTCGCTTTCGGTCTCGGATTGCGCCTCACTCGCGCTTTCAGGCTCCGGGTCCGGGGTCTTGGCGCTGGCAGGGGATTGGCGAAATCCCATTCTGCCATTACCGGGCACGAAAAAGGGCATGAGCCGGCCTCCTCAATCCCAATGTCATGCTCCCTGTCCTATTGTCGGCTGTTGCGGACCGATTGTGGCGATAAGCCTTGGTGACCTGTCCGATTTCTTAAGTGAAAGTGAAATTCTAATGTTAAGATTCGGTAAAGGCGGAGCGACAATCCTGCGCCGCTGGTGAGAATTGATGCGAGGAGCGTCGACATGATCTCCTGGCCATTGGCTCTGGCCCTCCTTTTGGGGGCGTTCGTCCTGCATGCTGAGATCGCGGGGCGTGA
>JBFELD010000057.1:0-9516 GCA_041552375.1 Kiloniellaceae bacterium
ACCGATCAACAAACGCGCATTACCAACGGCACCCGCCAGTTGAGATGCGATGGCGCGCATAGCCAGAACATCGATTTCATCGAAATAGTTCTGCTCTTGATGCTGGGCGACCAGTACACCTATTTTTTCAGCACCTCTCCGCAAAGGCACAGCCAGAAAAGAGTCAAAGGAATCCTCACCGGCCTCGATAAAATATTGATCCCAACCGACTTTATTGGGTGGAATTCGTTCCTCCCTATCTCAACTGATTTTTTCAGCTAAAAAGCGTCCTCTCGCGGTGCCCCCCACGCTCGAAAGTCGGGCGTGCGCGCCGCATGTGAAAACCGCCTAGACCGATCTCGGTGAGGCAAGTTTTATGGAGTACTCAGCATGACGGAACCAATGTGTTTCGATTTGACCGGCGCAACGCACGTTTGCAGGAACGTGACGGTCGGCGAGCCGCACCCGCTCGATACCCCCTTGGCCCCACCAACTTGATCCCAAATCTCGATGGGAAAAACTTCCCCCTCTCTCGGCGTTGCGCCGCACACCGGGCGCCATGGCGTGAGGGGAAGGGATCCCTCGGACCGAGCTCTCCATCATCCTGGAGTGCGTAATGATAAGGAACGGACCCATGACCGCAAAGCAACGCCGAACCACTGTGATACCCCGGCCGACGCGTCCCGTTTTGGAAATTCTGCGCCGCGCCATCGTCCTGCCGGAGGACGAGACCCTCGAGATCACCCTGGAAATGTTCGAGAGCCTCAGTCTTGGAGATTATCAGGCTCTCGCCCGCGGGGTCGAGGAACTCAATCCCGGCGCCCTGGAATACACCGCCCGCAAGACACGAAGCGGGCGCAAGAAGCCGGATTTCATGACCTGGCTCTAGGCGACCCGGCAAACAAATCTACGTTATGAGGAACGCGAAAATGAAAACGACACATAGTCTGATTTACCCCTGGACTGTCGATGGTTTCAGCTTCGACACGGTGACGATTCGCGCAGCGACCCGCGAAGATTTCGTCGCCGCCAACACAGCCGCCATCGAGCAAGGCGCCATGTCGCACGACGGCAAGACCTTCCTGCCGTGCCCGATCACGCACGGCAAGGTGCTCTTGCGGCGCTGTATCGTCGCCCTCGACGGCAAGAAGGCGGCGGTCACCGACGCGATGCTCGACCGCCTAGGCGTGATCGACTTCGAGGCCCTGGTGGACAGCTTCACGATAGACGAGGGAACCAGCCTGCGCATCCTGCGCGAGATCATCGGCGCCCCGGATGCCCCTCCTCCCACGCGCCACTAGGGGACGCCGCCGGCACCCTGGCCCTTCACGTCGGTGTGAAGAGACGGGCGAAGGCGGCTTCGCGGCCACATATATGTGCGATGGCCCCGCCCACGCCCCACAGCGTAGTGGCAAACCCCCTGGGCGGGGTCAACGCGAGACGAAGGATAAGGGAGGGCTCTCATGTGGCGCGACCGACCGGAGGGCGACCCGCCACCACGGCTTCTGGCGTTGGCCACGGCGGTGCCGGCGCACCCTTTGCCGCAGGGCGAGGTAGCGGCCGCCGCACCGGGCCTCTTCCCCGAGCGGGGGGAGGAGCTGACCCGCCTCTTGCCGGTCTATGCCAACGCCGGGATCGAGCGGCGCTATTCCTGCCAGCCACTGACCGACTACCAGGCGCCCAGCGACTGGCGAGGGCGCAACGCCCGCTACATCGCCGGCGCCCTCGATCTGTTGGAGCAGGGGGCCGGGCGCTGCCTTGCCGAGGCCGGGCTCGAGCCCCAGTCGGTCGACGCACTGGTCACGGTCTCGACCACGGGCCTCGCCACACCCAGCCTCGATGCCCGGCTCATGGGGCGGCTTTCCTTCCGCGCGAATGTCGAGCGACTGCCGGTCTTCGGGCTCGGCTGCGCCGGCGGGGTGCTGGGCCTTGGCCGCGCCGCCGCGCTGGCCGCAGCGCGGCCCGGCGCAAAAGTGCTCTTGCTGGTGGTCGAGCTTTGCGCGCTCACCTTCCGGCACGGCGATCACTCGAACGCCAACATCGTCGCCAGCGCGCTTTTCGGCGACGGCGCCGCCGCGGCACTGGTTTCGGTCGACGAGAGCAAGGCCGCCGAGGCCCCGGCAATCGTTCACTGGGGCGAGCACACCTGGCCCGACAGCCTGGAGGTCATGGGCTGGTCGGTCGAGAACGACGGCCTGGGCGTGGTCTTTTCCCAAGACATCCCGACCCTGGTGCGGCGTGATCTGGGCGCCACCCTCGACGCCTATCTCGCCCGCCACGGCCTGACGCGCGGCGATATCGACCACTACGTCAGCCACCCCGGTGGCGCCAAGGTGGTCCGAGCGCTGGAGGAAGTCTTCGGCCTGCAGCGCGGCGCCCTGGTCGAGGCGCGAGAGGTGCTGCGCGACTACGGCAACATGTCGGCGGCCAGCGTCTTCTTCGTGCTCGAGGCTGCGCGACGGCGGCACGGGCTCGGCGGTCGGCAGCTCTTGAGCGCGCTGGGGCCCGGGTTCACCGCCGCCTTCGCCACCCTGGAGGGGCCCGGCACTCGCGCGCCGATTGGGCTCCGCCGCGCCGCGGCTGCCGAATGAGCTGGCTTCTCGTCTTCGTCGCCCTGGTGGCGGCCCAGCGCCTGGGCGAGCTGGCCTACGCCCGACGCAACACGAGCCGCCTTCTGGCCCGTGGCGCCCGGGAAGTCGGCGCCGGTCACTATCCCCTGCTGGTGGGCTTGCATAGCGCCTGGCTCATCTCGCTGGTCCTTTTCATTCCCGCCGACGCCGCGCCCCACTGGCCCTTGATCGGGCTTTTTGTTCTCCTGCAAATTGGGCGGATCTGGGTGATTTGGACACTCGGTCCATTCTGGACGACACGGATCGTTACTCTACCCGGCGCGCCGCTGGTGCGCCGCGGGCCCTATCGCTTCTTCCGCCACCCCAACTACCTAGTGGTGGCGTTGGAGATCGCCGTGCTGCCGCTGGCCTTCGACGCCTGGGAGGTCGCCTTGATCTTCTCGCTCCTCAACGCGGTACTTCTGGTCCACCGCGCCCGTGTCGAGACCGCTGCCCTGGCCGAACGGCTCTAAATCTCCCAGCCGGGATCGGGCAGCTCCGCGAAGGCGCGCTTGAGCCCCTCGCCCCAAGCGGCGCGAATGCGCTGCCAGTCGGGATCGTCCTCCTCGATCTTCCGGCGGAAGGAATTGCCGTGCCCGTCCCGGCGAAAGCAGAAGAGGTCGATGGGCGGGCCGACCGAGATGTTGGCGCGCATGGTCGAGTCGAAAGATATGAGCGCGCAGCGCGCGGCCTCGGCCAGGCTGATCGAGGGGTCCACGACACGATCGAGTATCGGCTTGCCGTACTTGGTCTCGCCAATCTGGAAGTAGGGCGTATCCTCGGAGGCTTCGATGAAGTTGCCGGCGCCGTAGATGCGGAAGAGGCGCGGCCGTTCGGCGCCGATCTGACCGCCGAAGATAGCTTCCGACGTGAAGGAGACACCGTGACCTTCCAGGTGCTCGCGATCCTGGTCGTAGACCTCGCGCAGGGTGTCACCGACCACCCGCGCCGCCTCGAAGAGGTTGGTCGCGTTCAATAGCGTCGACCCATCCTCCTGGTCGAGCCGCTCCTTCAGGTAGCCGACCGCGGCCTGCGTGACCGAGAGATTACCCGCCGTCACCAAGCACATGGTGCGCTCGCCCGGCCGTTCGAAGTAGAACATCTTGCGGAAGGTGGAAACCCGGTCGACGCCCGCGTTCGTGCGCGAGTCCGACGCCATGACCAGCCCCTCGTCCAACAACATGCCGACACAATAGGTCATGGACCGAGCCTTGCCCCCTTCTGCCTTCGATTCGCGCGCCCGCGACTATCGAGCAAGGCTATTGCGACTTCAAGTGACAATCGCCACCGGCGCTCACTCCTGGCCTTGAATGCGGACCTGGACGATCAGGTTCTCCCCGCCCCCACCGGCGCGCACGCCGCGCAAGGGTCCCGCATCGGCATAGTCGAAGCCGGCGGCAACGCGCAGATAATGCTCGTCGGCGGCAATGCCGTTGGCGGCATCGAAGGACACCCAACCCAGGTCCTCGACCAGGGCCTCGGCCCAGGCATGGCCGGCCTCATGGGTCGCCGCCCCATCCCCCGCCGGCGCCAGATAGCCGGAGACATAGCGCGCCGACACCCCCAGATGGCGACAACAGGCAAGAAAGATGTGGGCGTGATCCTGACATACCCCCTTGCCCGCGGCCAAAGCCTCTGCCGCCGTGGTCGTGGCCTCGGTCTCGCCCTCCTCGAAGGTCACGGTTTCGTGGACCGCCCGCGCCAGGCGGTGCAAACCTTCGAGGTGTGCCGCTTCGATTTCCGCTCTAAAACCCTCGGCGAAGGCAACGAGGTTCGCGTCGAGCCCCGTATGCGGGCCCGCCCGCAAATAGGCGCCGACCGGCAGCTCGTCTTCGGCGCGAGGCCAGACGCCATGGGTTTCGACTGTTTCGACGAGACCGCGCGCAATCACTGTCACCTCCTCGTGCGCCTCGCCGAGAAAGAGACACAAGGCTTGGTTTCCGTGATGGTCGCGGAAAGGAGCCAAGCGCCCGGGCGCCTCCACCTTCCAATCGAGAACGTGCTGTGCGGCGCCGCTCTGCGGCGAGAGGCGGAGGATCATGACGCTATATTTCAGGGGCGCTTGGTAGCGGTAGGTGGTCTCGTGATGAACGCGAATGCGCATGGCGGCTCGATCCGAGGGTGCGGGGCCACAGCCTGGCTACGGCTGAAGATACCGTAAGGTTCTAGTCGACGACCACGACTTCGGACATCATGAAGTCTTGCTGCACTTGATGGCCGAGGCGGTTGTTGGCAAAGATGAACTCCTCCAGGAACTCGTGCAGACCCTTGGTGACGATCTCGTCGATACGCCCGTACTTCAGTGAGGCGTGGATCTCACCGGCAAGCCTACGACCCTCGAGCCGGCGTCCGCCGATCAGCTCGTCCAGTGTCACGCAAACCATATTGTGGCAGGCGTGGAGCGAGCGCGGCAAGTCTTCGTTGAGGATCAAAAGTTCAGCCACCCGCGCCGGCGTGATGGTATCGCGGTAGACCTTGCGGTAGGCGGCGAAGGCCGAGACCGAGCGCAGCAAGGCGCTCCATTGATAGTAGTCGACCGCGCCGCCGACCTCGGCCGTCGAGGGCAGCAGCATGTGGTACTTCACATCGAGAATGCGCGCAGTGTTGTCGGCGCGCTCCAGAAACCCGCCCAGACGCGCGAACTGGAAGCCATCGTCTTGCAACATGGTGCCCAGCGTAACCCCGCGGAAGAGATGGCTCCGCTCCTTGATCCAGTCGAAGAACTTGCGATAGCCCCAGCGCTCCAATGCCTCCGGATCGAGGACCTGGATCTCGAGCCAAGTGTCGTTGAGGCTTTCCCACATCTCGGTGGAGATCCGCGCACGCTCGGCCCGAGCGTTCTCGCGCGCCGCCCGGATGCACGACCAGATAGAGGAAGGGTTCTCGCGGTCGAGAGCCATGTAGCCGATGATGCTGGCCGCGTCGGGCTCGTCGTAGTGCTCATAGAATGCGGCGGGGTCGGGCCCGATCTCCAAAGCCGGGCGCCAATGCAGTGACTGGCTTCCCTCTTCGGAGGGCAATACCGCCGTGCGGTTGGAGACGTCGAGCACGCGCGCCGTGTTCTCGGCCCGCTCCATGTAACGGGCCATCCAATAGAGATCCTCGGCGCTGCGGCTCAGCATGTCCCACCCCTATTCCTGCAGCACCCAGGTATCCTTGGTCCCCCCGCCCTGAGAGGAATTCACCACCAGAGAGCCCTCCCGCAAGGCCACACGGGTAAAGGCGCCGGGGATCAAGACCGTCTCCTCGCCGGAGAGCACGAAGGGTCGCAAGTCGACGTGGCGCGGCGCGATGCCTTCCTCTACCAAGGTCGGGCAGGTTGAGAGCGCTAGAGTTGGCTGAGCGATGAAAAGTGCCGGGTCGGCCAAAATGCGCTCGCGGTAGGCGGCGATCTCCTCCTTCGTCGACGTTGGCCCGATCAGCATTCCATAACCGCCGGAGCCATGGACCTCCTTGACCACCAGCTCATCCAGATGCTCGAGCGCGTACTTTAGATCAGGCTCATCGCGCAGGCGATAGGTGGGCACGTTGGCGAGGATCGGCTCCTCGCCCAGGTAAAAGCGGATCAACTCCGGAACATAGGTATAGGTTGCCTTGTCATCGGCAACGCCACCGCCGATGGCATTGGCCAGGCTCACGCCGCCTTCGCGAACGACGGAGAGAATGCCCGGCACGCCGAGCACGGAATCGGGCCGGAAGGCGAGCGGATCTAGAAAATCGTCGTCGATCCGGCGATAGATGACATCGACACGCTGCGGCCCCAAGGTCGTGCGCATGTAAACCTTGCCGCCCTCGACGAAGAGGTCTTGGCCCTCGACCAGCTCGATGCCCATCTGCTCGGCCAAGAAGACATGCTCGAAATAAGCGGAGTTGTAACGACCCGGCGTCAGCAGCACGACCGTGGGATCGTCGCGTCCCTGCGGCGCGACGGACCGGAGCGTTCGCAGCAGCTTATCGCAGTAGTTGTCGACCGGGGCGATGGCCTGACGGGCGAAGGCCTCGGGAAAGAGGCGCATCATGACCTCGCGGTTCTCCAACATGTAGGAGACGCCCGAGGGCGTGCGCAGGTTGTCCTCCAACACGTAGAACTCGTCCTCGGAAACGCGCACCACGTCGATGCCCGCAATGTGGGCATAGACACCGAAGGGCAGGTCGATGCCATGCGCCTCGGGCCGGTAGGCGCTGTTGGCGAGGATCAGCTCTTCCGGCATCACGCCGGCCTTGCAGACCTCGCGGTCGTGGTAGATGTCATGCAAGAACATATTGAGCGCTTTGACCCGCTGCACGCAGCCTTCTTCCAGGCGGCGCCACTCACGACCGGACAGAATGCGCGGCAGGATGTCGAAGGGGATCAGACGCTCGGCCGAGCCCCCCTCGAAGTAGACCAGAAAGGTGATGCCCATGCGCCGGAAAAGCTGGTCAGCCTCATCGCGCTTCTTTTGTAACTGCTCGGGCGGGAATGAGCGTAGGTAAGTCTCGAACACCTCATAGGGTCGCCGGATGCTCCCATCGGCGGCGTTCATCTCGTCGAAGATGTTTTCTATCAAGCCCGGCGCTCCCCCTCGAAGGCATCGCGACTGCTGATCGGCAAGTATAGGCCGCTGCGGCGCGGGTGGTCAAAAGCGGCGGCTCCAGGCGGAGATGGATCAGGTTTCGGGCGGCGCTTCGGATCTGAACTGGGCCTCCAGCTCTTCTTCCAAATGGACCAGATCGTTGGGCAGATCCATGCCGTAGGCGCGCATGGAGTCGAGGAGCTGGCGCACGCGCAAGTAGACCTCGTGGGCGTCGCCGAAATCACCTTCCATCTCATTGAGGAGTAGAGCCAGCTCGGCCTCGATTTCAACGCGGTCCATGGTCTTCCCTCCCCTTGACTGATCTGCTCAGTCTGGCACTTGAGCCCGGCAACGACAAGCGGCGGCAAGGCATGGCTTTGATTGAGCACCGCGGCACCAGACGCTATTGTCGCCCGGACGAAGGACAAGCCAAGGGGAGCGCGATGAGCAACCGGGTGATCAATCTTTACAGCGACACGCAATCACGACCGACGCCGGCCATGCGTCAAGCCATGGCGGAAGCCGAGGTGGGCGACGAGCAGCGTGGCGCCGACCCCACCGTCAACGCACTCTGTGCGCGTGTGGCCACCCTCTTGGGCAAAGAGGCGGCTGTCTTTCTGCCTTCCGGAACCATGTGCAACGAAATCGCCATCCTGGTCCACTGCCGGCACGGCGACGAGATCATCTGCGAGCGCAACTGCCATCTGATCGTCGCCGAGGGGGGCGCCCCGGCGGCCCTTGCCGGGGTCATGATGTACCAGATCGACGGTGATCGCGGGATCTTCACCGCCGAGCAGGTGCGCGCCGCCACCCGCGACCGCAATCGCTATGCGCCGCGCAGCCGCCTGGTTTCGGTGGAGCAGACCTCGAACGCCGGCGGTGGCTCTGTCTGGCCGCTCGCCACCATCGAGGCGGTTGCCGAGGCGGCGCGCGAGGCCGGCCTTGCCTTGCACATGGATGGCGCGCGGCTGATGAACGCCGCGGTCGCCTCCGGTGTTGCCGCAGCCGACTTCGCCCGCTCCTTCGATACCGTCTGGATCGACCTTTCCAAGGGTTTGGGCTGTCCGGTCGGCGGCGTGCTGGCCGGCTCCAAGGACGCGATCGACGAAGCCTGGATCTGGAAACAGCGCCTGGGCGGTGCTCTGCGCCAAGCCGGCATCGTTGCCGCCGCAGGGCTCTACGCCCTCGACCACAATGTCGAGCGCTTGGCCGACGATCACGCCAACGCCAAGGCCTTCGCCGAGGCCATCGCCGAGGTCCCGGGCCTAGCGCTGGACCCAGCCTCGGTCGAGACCAATCTGGTCTATTTCGACGTGACCGCGCCGGGCCTGGACGCGGAGGCCCTCCAGGCACGTCTTGCCGAGCGCGGGGTCGACATTGGCGCCATGGGTGAATACCGGATGCGCGCCGTGACCTACCTCGACGTCGGCCGCGACGAGGTGATGACGGCGGCAGCCATGGTGGCCGACGTAATGGCCGAGCTGGCCGCCCCGGCCGCGCGCGGCGCCGGATAGGAGCATCAATCATGAAAGCGCGGGTGAAATGGGTCGAACAACGCAGCTTCCTGGGCCACTCGGGAAGCGGCCACGGCGTTCTCATGTCGGCCTCGGCCGGCGAGGAGAGCCTGGGGCCCAGCCCCATGGAGATGCTGCTCATCGGGCTCGGCGGCTGCAGCGCTTATGACGTGGTCAACATCCTGGAAAAGATGCGCCAGCCGATCGAGGACTGCACCGCCTCGCTAGAAGCCGAACGTGCCGACGACGCGCCGCGGGTCTTCACCCGCATTCATCTGCGCTTCGTCGTTACCGGCCGCGGCCTCGACCCCGAGAAGGTGGAGCGCGCCGTCGCCATGTCGGCGGAGAAATACTGCTCGGCCTCGGTCATGCTGGCCAAGACCGCCGAGATCACCCACGAGATCGAGGTCCGCGAAGCCGCGGGGTGAGGAAAACCTGTCTACCCGGTCATCGCCGGCAGGATCTCGAGGCCGTATTCCTCCCCGGCTTCGTGCAGCCACTCCCAGAGGTGCAGGCCGAAGGAGCGCATGACCAAGAGGTCGATGACCCCTTCCTCGGCGTGGTGCAGAACGCCGGTGACGTGAGCGAGCGAGGTGACGGCGCAAGCACCCAGCGGAAAGACCCGCGGGTGCAGGTCGATGGGCACACCTTTGGAGAGGAGATCGCGCAGCCGCGGGCCGCTCGCGCGAACCACCGTGCGCGCCTGGGTCAAGTCGATGACCGCGTGATGGCGCCCGGCAAGCACCTCGTCCAGGGCCGCAACCGTAGCTTTGCCGTCACCCGCCGGCAAGCCGAGCAGCCAGCGCCCAGGGCCGGTCCAGAGCGCGACCCCTTCACCGCTCGCGTTCGCCGCCGAGAGAC
>JBFELD010000058.1:0-9429 GCA_041552375.1 Kiloniellaceae bacterium
CGATCAGCCCGGCGACGATGGCCCCAGCGGCCAGGACCAGAAGCGGCACCCACATGACCTTCGGCGACTCGTGCACATGGTCCCAGGTATGCTGATCCATGCGCGGCGTGCCGTGGAACGTGAGGAACAAGAGCCGCCCCGAATAGAGCGCAGTGAAAAAGGCGGCGATGACACCCGCCCAATAGCCGACATAGCCCTCCATGCCGCCGTCGGCCAGGTGGGTCGAGGCATAGGCGCTCTCGATGATCAGGTCCTTGGAGAAAAAACCGGCCAAGGGCGGGATGCCCGCCAACGCCAACGAGCCGATCCACATGTAAGCGTAAGTGATCGGGATGCGCCGCCACAGCCCGCCCATCTTGCGCATGTCCTGCTCGTCGGCGACGGCATGAATGACCGCGCCCGCACCTAAGAACAAGAGCGCCTTGAAATAGGCGTGGGTCATCAGGTGGAACATCGAGGCCGAGTAGGCCGAGACGCCAGCCGCGAAGAACATGTAGCCGAGCTGCGAGCACGTGGAATAGGCGATCACCCGCTTGATGTCGTTCTGCGCCAAACCGATCGTGGCCGCGAAGAAGGCGGTGAAGGCCCCGACGTAGGTGACCAGGTCGAGCGCCAGCGGCGAATACTCGAACATCGGCGACAGGCGGCAGACCATGAAGACGCCAGCCGTCACCATGGTCGCGGCATGGATCAGGGCCGAGACCGGCGTCGGGCCCTCCATGGCATCCGGCAACCAGGTGTGCAAGCCGAGCTGCGCCGACTTGCCCATGGCGCCGATGAAAAGAAGGACGCAGGTGATGGTCAGCGCGTGCCCCTCGATGCCGAGGAAATTGAGCTGCGCGTCGGCCATCGCCGGGACCGCGGCAAAGACCTCGTCGAAAGTGGCGAAACCAAACAGCAAGAAGGTCGCGGCGATGCCCAGCGCGAATCCAACATCACCCACACGGTTGACAACGAAGGCTTTGATCGCCGCGGCACATGCGCTAGGCCGCTGATACCAGAAGCCGATCAGGAGGTAGGAGACCAGGCCCACGCCCTCCCAGCCGAAGAACATCTGCAGGAAGTTGTCGGCCGAAACCAGCGACAGCATGAAGAAGGTGAAGAGGCTCAAGTAGGCGAAGAAGCGCGGCCGGTGCGGGTCGTGGGCCATGTAGCCCACGGAATAGATGTGGATGACGGTGGAGACCGTCGTGACCACCATGAACATGACCGCGGTCAGCTGATCGACACGCAGCGCCCAGGAAACCTCGAGATCACCCGAGTTGATCCAGGTGAAAAGCTCCCTCGTGCGCACGTTCCCAGCCACGGCCACGTCGAACAGGACGATCCAGGACAGTACCGCCGAAAGCCCCAACAGCGAGCAGGTCGTCCACATGGCCGCCGTGTCGCCGATCCGGCGCCCGAAGAGGCCGGCGATGATGGCGCCGATCAGCGGCAGAAAGACGATGGCGACATCCATGGGCGCCCTACCCCTTCATCATGTTGATGTCTTCCACCGCGATCGAGCCGCGGTTGCGGAAGTAAACGACGAGGATGGCCAGCCCGATCGCCGCCTCGGCGGCGGCGACGGTCAGCACGAACATGGCGAAGACCTGCCCGACCAGATCGCCGAGCTCGGTCGAAAAGGCGACCAGATTGATATTGACGGCCAGCAGCATCAGCTCGATCGACATCAAGATGATGATGACGTTCTTGCGGTTCAGGAAGATGCCGAAGATGCCGAGCGTGAAGAGGATCGCCGCCACCGTCAGATAATGTGCGAGACCGATCTGCCACATGATCTAGACCCCGCTGCCCGGTGTGACATGCTTGATCTCGATCGAGTCCGCGCTGCGCCGCGAGACCTGCTCGGCGATCTTTTGCTTGCGCACGCCCTCACGCTGCCGGAGCGTCAGGCAGATCGCGCCGATCATCGCCACCAGCAGGATCAGCCCCGCGGTCTGGAACAAGAAGGCGTAACGCGTGTAGAGAACGCGGCCCAGGGCCTCGGTGTTGTGCACCTCCGCCACTGGCGCAATCGGCACCGCGGTCAAGGTCTCGGCCTCCGGCGAGGCGGCCCAGGTGCCGACGATGAAGATCAGCTCCACCAGCAGGATGAAACCGATCAGCGCACCCACCGGCAGGTACTGTAAAAAGCCTTGGCGCATCTCGACGAAGTTGATGTCGAGCATCATGACGACAAAGAGGAACAACACCGCCACGGCGCCGACATAGACCACCACCAGGATCATGGCCAGGAACTCGGCGCCCATCAGAACGAAGAGCCCCGCGGCAGTGAAAAAGGCCAGGATCAGGAACAGCACCGAATGCACCGGATTGCGCGAGGAGATCACCATCACGCCCGCGGCGATGGCGATGAAGGCGAAGAGATAGAAGGTCAAGGCCTGGATGATCATCGATCGCCCCCCTCTCCTCTCGCCGGACCCGCGCCGGTCTGTGTCATCACGTCCCTCACCCTGTCATCTTCCCCCGTTCGTCCGGCCGTCTAGCGGTAGGGCGCGTCCAGCACGATGTTCTGCTGGATCTCGTACTCCCAGCGGTCGCCGTTGGCGAGCAGCTTGTCCTTGTTATAGAAAAGCTCCTCGCGGGTCTCGGCGGCGAACTCGAAGTTCGGCCCCTCGACGATGGCGTCCACCGGGCAGGCCTCCTGGCAAAAGCCGCAGTAGATGCACTTGGTCATATCGATGTCGTAGCGCGTGGTGCGCCGGCTGCCGTCCTCGCGCGGCTCGGCCTCGATGGTGATGGCCTGTGCCGGGCAGATCGCCTCGCAGAGCTTGCAGGCAATGCATCGCTCCTCCCCATTGGGATAGCGGCGAAGCGCGTGCTCGCCGCGAAAGCGCGGGCTCAAGGGGCCCTTCTCGTACGGATAGTTCAAGGTCACCTTGGGCTTGAAAAAATAGCGCAGGGTCAGCGACATGCCCGAGAGCAGCTCCTTGAGGATGAGAGCGCGCGCGCCTCTTTCGATGATGCCCATGTGCCTAGCTCCTAATTCTCGAGGAAGCCGCCATAAACGGCCACCCCCGCCACCAGAACCACCCAGAGCAGCGAGAACGGCAGGAAGACCTTCCAGCCCAGCCGCATTAGCTGATAGTAGCGATAGCGCGGGAACGTGGCACGCACCCACAAGAAGAAGAACAACACGAAAGCGACCTTGGCGAACAACCAGATCGGCCCGGGGATCCAGTTGAAGGGCGCCACGTCGAACGGCGGCAGCCAGCCCCCGAGAAAGAGGATCGAGGTCATCGCGCTCATCAGGATCATGTTGGCGTATTCGCCAAGGAAAAAGAGCGCGAAGGTCATCGAGGAGTTTTCGGAAAAGAAGCCCGCGACCAACTCCGACTCACCCTCTGGCAGATCGAAGGGCGAGCGGTTGGTCTCCGCCAGGACCGAAACGAAAAAGATCACGAACATCGGCAAGAGCGGCAGCCAGAACCAGTTGAAGAGACCATAGTCGCCCTGCTGCGCCAGCACGATGTCCGAGAGATTGAGCGATCCCACGAGGATCAGCACGGTGATGATGACGAAGCCCATGGAGACCTCGTAGGAGACCATCTGGGCCGCCGAGCGCAGGGCACCGAGGAAGGGATACTTCGAGTTCGAGGCCCAACCCGACATGATGACCCCGTAGACGCCCAGCGAGGAAATGGCGAAGAGATAGAGGATCCCGACGTTGATATCGGAGATCACCAGCCCCTCGCCGAAGGGGATCACCGCCCAACCGATCATTCCCAAAATGAAGGTCAGCATCGGCGCCATGACGAAGATGATCTTGTTGGCGCCCGAGGGCAGGATCGTCTCCTTGAAGAACAGCTTCACCGCATCGGCGATGGGCTGCAGCAGGCCGAAGGGCCCGACCACGTTGGGCCCCTTGCGCAGCTGCATGGCGGCGATGATGCGCCGTTCCGCATAGGTCAGATAGGCGACGCACAAAAGCAGCGGAACCAGAACCAGCAGGATCTGGCCGACGATGATGACGCCGGGAAAGAGGTAGCCGTCCCAGAACTCAACCATCGGTTCCCGTGGCCTCCTCCGCATTCTGTGTGAAGAGGGCCGCGCACTCGGCCATGGTCGACGAGGCGCGCGAGATCGGATCGGTCATATGGAAATTCTCGACCGCCGCGACGAAGGGCGCCTCCTCGACCGAGCCTTTCTGCCCGAAGGCACCCCACTCGGCCGCCTCGACCCCACCGAGCGCGGCGAAACGCGGACAGGCCTCGATCATCTTCTGACGCAGCTGGCCCAGATTGTCGTACGGCAAGGTCTGGTCCAAGACACCCGAAAGCGCCCGCAGGATCGTCCAGTCCTCGCGCGCGTCGCCCGGCGGGAAGGCCGCCAGCCGCGCCAACTGCACCCGCCCCTCGGTGTTGACGTAGGTGCCGTTCTTCTCGGTGTAGGCCGCCCCCGGCAGCACCACGTCGGCGCGGTGTGCGCCAGCATCGCCGTGGTGTCCCTGATAAATGACGAAGGCCTTGCCCAGCCGGTTCATGTCGATCTCGTCGGCGCCCAGGAGATAGACCGCCTCGATCTCGCCCGCTTCAGCGCCGGCAAGAATGCCCTCCAGGTCGCGCCCGCCCTCACCCGGCAGGAAGCCGAGTTCCAGCGCGCCGACCCGTCCCGCCGCCGTGTGCAAGACGTTGAAGCCGTTCCAACCCTCGCCCACCATCCCGAAGTCCTCGGCGATGCGCCGGCAGAGCGCCAGGACCGCGGCCCCGTCCGCTCGCCGCAAGGCTCCCATGCCGACGATGATCATGGGCCGCTCGGCATCTTTCAGCACTTTCGCGAAACTGTGCTTGCCCGCGGCCAGCTCCTCCAGGGAGCGGGGTCCGGCACCAATATGCTCGACCGGATAGGTGAGATCCGCCGGCGTCCCGACCAAGCCCACCGGCAACCCGGTGGCGAGGAAGGCCTTACGCAGGCGCGCGTTGATGATCGCCGCCTCCTTGCGCGGGTTCGACCCGACGATCAAGACCGCGTCGGCCTGCTCGATCCCGGCGATGGTGGTGTTGAAGAGGTAGCCGGCCCGACAGGACGCGTCGATCCGCGCGCCGTCCTGGCGGCACTCGAGGTTGGGCGAGCCCAGACGTGTCATCAGGTCCTTCAAGGCGAAGACCGACTCGGCCTCGCAGAGATCGCCGGCAATCGCCGCGATACGCTCCCCCTCCAGTCCCTTCAAGCGCTCTGCCATGGCCGTCAAGGCCACGTCCCAACTCGCCTCGCGCAGGCGTCCGTCCTCGCCGCGCAAATAGGGCCGGTCCAGACGCTGCCGCGCCAGGCCGTCACAGGCGTAGCGGGTCTTGTCGGAGATCCACTCCTCGTTCACCGCCTCGTTGGTGCGCGGCAGGACGCGCATCACCTCGCGGCCGCGGCAGTCCACACGGATCGCCGAGCCCACGGCGTCCATCACGTCGACCGAGATCGTCTTACGCAGCTCCCAAGGCCGCGCGGTGAAGGCATAGGGCCGCGAGGTCAGCGCGCCGACCGGGCAGACGTCGATCATGTTGCCCGAGAGCTCGGAGTTCACCGCCTGCTCCAAGGTGGTGATCTCGGCGTGCTCGCCGCGGTTGACCAGGCCGATCTCCTCGACGCCCGCGATCTCGGTGGCGAAGCGCACGCAACGTGTGCACTGGATGCAGCGCGTCATGATGGTCTTGATCAGCGGTCCCATGTACTTCTCGGGCACGGCCCGCTTGTTTTCGGCATAGCGGCTGCGGTCGTAGCCGAAGGCCATGGCCTGGTCCTGCAGATCGCATTCGCCGCCCTGATCGCAGATCGGGCAGTCGAGCGGATGGTTGATCAGCAGGAACTCCATCACCCCCTGGCGAGCCTTGCGCACGGTCTCCGTATCGGTGCGGATGACCATGCCCTCGCTCACCGGCATGGCGCAGGAGGCGATGGGCTTGGGGGCGCGCTCCATCTCCACCAGGCACATGCGGCAGTTGCCGGCGACCGACAGGCGCTCGTGATAGCAAAAGCGCGGGATCTCCTCACCCGCCATCTCGCAGGCCTGAAGGAGGGTGATGCCCTCCGGGACCTCGATCTCCTTGCCGTTGACCGTCAGCTTGGGCATCTGGTCTCCTACTCCGCCGCCTGCTGGTTCTTTTTGTACTCCAGGATCCGGTTCTCGACCTCGCCCCGGAAGTGCCGCAGCAGCCCCTGGATCGGCCAGGCGGCCGCGTCCCCGAGCGCGCAGATGGTGTGGCCTTCGACCTGATAGGTCACGTCGAGAAGCGTATCGATTTCCTCAATCTCGGCACGGCCCTCGACCAGCCGCGTCATGACACGGTACATCCAACCGGTCCCTTCACGACAAGGCGTGCACTGGCCACAGCTCTCGTGCATGTAGAAGTGTGAAAGCCGTTGGATCGCCGCGATGATGTCGGTCTGCTTGTTCATGACGATCACCGCCGCGGTGCCGAGCCCGGAATGGGCATCACGCAGGGAATCGAAATCCATCAGGATCGAATCGCAGAGCGGTCTCGCCAGGCAAGGCACCGACGATCCGCCCGGGATTACCGCCAGAAGGTTGTCCCAGCCACCCGTGACCCCGCCGGCGTGCTTTTCGATCAGCTGCTTCAAGGGGATGCCCATCTCCTCCTCGACGTTGCAAGGCTTCTCGACATGGCCGGAGATGGAGTAGATCTTGGTGCCCGTATTGTTCGGCCGGCCGAGGCCGGTCCACCACTCGACACCGCGGCGCAGGATCTCGGGCACCACGGCAATGGTCTCTACATTGTTGACCGTCGTCGGGCAGCCATAGATACCACAGGCGGCCGGGAACGGCGGCTTCAGACGCGGCTGGCCTTTCTTGCCTTCCAGGCTCTCCAAGAGCGCCGTTTCCTCGCCGCAGATGTAGGCGCCCGCACCACGATGCACGTAGACATCGAAGTCGAAGCCCGACTTGCAGGCGTTCTTGCCGATCAGGCCAGCGTCGTAAGCCTGGTCGATCGCACCTTGAAGCTGCTCGGCCTCAAAGAAGTATTCGCCGCGGATATAAATGTAGCAGGTGCCGGCCCCCATAGCGAAGCCGGCCACCAGACAGCCTTCCAGCAATCTGTGAGGATCGTTCCGTAAGATCTCGCGATCCTTGCAGGATCCAGGCTCGGATTCGTCCGCGTTGACGACAAGATAGGACGGACGGCCGTCGCTCTCCTTGGGCATGAAGGACCACTTGAGACCGGCCGGAAAACCGGCGCCGCCGCGTCCGCGAAGCTGCGAATCCTTGACCAACTGAACGACCGTGTCGCGCCCCAGCTCGATCAGCTTCTTGGTGCCGTCCCACACGCCGCGCCGGCGCGCGCCCTCGAGCCCCCAGTCATCCTGGCCGTAGAGATTGGTGAAGATGCGGTCGCGGTCGTGCAGCATCAAGCGCCCTCCCCCTTGGCATCGGTCTCATCGCTCGTCGCCTTTCGGCTCGGCAGGTCCTTGAGCGTTCGGGCGCCGCCCGCCGGCGCCGAGGCCATGCGGCCGGTCTGCGAGCCCTTGGGCACCTCCTTGCCGGCGCGCAGATCGGCGATGATCTCGGCCATGCGCTCGGGCGTCAGGTCCTCGTAGTAGTGATCGTTGATCTGCACCATCGGCGCGTTGGCGCAGGCGCCGAGACATTCAACCTCGATAACGCTGAAGAGACCGTCTTCGCTCACCTGACGAAAGTCGCTCACCCCAGCGGCCTCGAGGCAGGCGCGGGTGATCTCGTCCGCGCCGCGCAGCCAACAGGGCGTGGTGCGGCAGACCTGAATGAAGTGCTTGCCGACCGGTTCGCTGTTGAACATGGAATAGAAGCTGGCCACCTCGTGGACCCGGATCGGCGCCATGCCAAGATAGTTCGCCACGTACTCGATCGCCTCATCGGTGAGCCAGCCGCCGACCTGGCGCTGGGCCAGATCGAGCAGGGCAATGGTCGCGCTCGCTTCCCGCCCTTCCGGATAGCGCGCGATGATGGCATCGGCGCGCTTCTTGGCCTCCGCCGTGAAGGCGAAGTCGCCGGCTTGGCCCGGTCTATAGCTCGTGATCTTCATCGGTCGACCTCACCGAAGACGATGTCCATGGAGCCGAGGATGGCCACGCTGTCGGCCAACATGTGGCCGCGGCACATGTAGTCCATGGCCGCCAGGTGCGCAAAGCCCGGCGCGCGGATCTTGCAGCGATAGGGCCGGTTCGTGCCGTCGGAAACGAGATAGACGGCGAACTCGCCCTTCGGCGCCTCGACCGCGGCATAGGTCTCGCCGGGGGGCACGTGATAGCCCTCGGTATAGAGCTTGAAGTGGTGGATCAGCGCCTCCATCGAGCGCTTCATCTCCCCGCGCGAGGGTGGCGTGACCTTTTGATCGGGCGTTTGCACGGGACCATCCGGCATCGTCTCGCAGGCCTGGCGCATGATCCTGAGGCTTTGGCGCATCTCTTCGAGACGGACCAGGTAGCGATCGAAGCAATCGCCGTTCTTGCCCACCGGAATGTCGAAGTCGAACTCGTCGTAGGAATCGTAGGGCTGCGCCTTGCGCAGGTCCCAGGCCAGGCCGGAGCCGCGCAGCATCGGGCCGCTGAAGCCCCAATCCTCGGCCTCCTCGGCCGAGGCGACGCCGATATCGACGGTGCGCTGGCGGAAGATCCGGTTCTCGGTCAAGAGCCCCGCCATGTCGTCGACCAATTGCGGGCAGTCCTCGCAGAACTTGAGGATGTCGTCGGTCAGACCCGCCGGCAGGTCCTGGTGCACGCCGCCCGGCCGGAAATAGGCCGCGTGCAGACGCGCGCCCGAGGCCCGTTCGTAGAACTCCATCAGCCGTTCGCGTATCTCGAAGCCCCACAGACTCGGGGTCATGGCGCCGACATCGATGGCAAAGGTGGTGATGTTCAGCAGGTGATTGAGGATGCGGCCGATCTCGCAGAAGAGCACGCGGATGTACTGGCCGCGCTTGGGCACCTCGATGCCCAGCAGCTTTTCGACGGCAAGCGCGAAGGCATGCTCCTGGTTCATCGGCGACACGTAATCCAGCCGGTCGAAATACGGCAGGTTCTGAAGATAGGTCCGGCTTTCCATCAGCTTCTCGGTGCCGCGGTGCAGCAGGCCGATATGCGGGTCGGCGCGTTCCACGACCTCGCCGTCCAGCTCCAGCACCATGCGCAGAACGCCATGCGCGGCAGGGTGTTGCGGACCGAAGTTGATGTTGAAGTTGCGAATGCGCTGTTCGCCGGTCACCAGGTCGTGGCTGCCGTCGTCATAGCTGTTCGCGCGGATGTCGCCGTCCATCATTTCGCGGCCCCCTTTTCGTCGCCGGGCAGGGCGTATTGCACGCCTTCCCAGGGCGACAGGAAATCGAACTGGCGGTATTCCTGCACCAGCGACACCGGCTCGTACACCACGCGCTTCTGCGCCTCGTCATAGCGCACTTCGGTATAGCCCGAGGTCGGGAAATCCTTGCGCAGCGGATGGCC